>JBCCEF010000003.1:300000-407134 GCA_039030395.1 Acidobacteriota bacterium | reverse complement strand
GGGGGGGGGGGGGGGCCCCCGTGAAATCCCCGCCTTCAGTGGGGGGGGGGGGCGCCCCCCCCCCCCCCCGCGCCCCCTCCCCCCCGCCCGGCCCCCCCCCCCCGCAACTGGCTCCCGACCCTCCCAGGGATCCTTTCCGCCGCAGATCGGATAGCATCCCGCCAGCGGAGGGGTGGCAGAGTGGTCGAATGCACCGGTCTTGAAAACCGGCGTCCGTTCACGCGGACCGTGGGTTCGAATCCCACCCCCTCCGCCAGTTTCCGGCCGCTAGGCCGGAAATCTTGCCGAGGGGGTGGGATTCGGGGAAAATCCGGCCCGCCTGCCGGCGAACCGAAAACCTGCACGAATCCCTGACTCAACACCTGCCAAGAGCCTCAACCGAACCTTCCCGCCGACGGACCGTCTCTCGGCGGACGGAATGGAGGCTCTGAGGCGAAGTCAGAAACGGTTCAGAGAACGACTCAGGACTTCGCTGGCCTCCTTGTGGTGGTGTGGTGGAACCTGTCGCGGGTTGAGCCTTGGACTCGATCCTCAACCGATCCGACCGAAGGAGAAACAAGGATGCGACGACGAGATAGCCAAGGCGTGGGCTCCGATGAGGGTAGAGCCCGGGGTCTCTCTAGCCGCCAGACCGAGCGGCGGGAGGCGGAGAGCTTGATGGTTCTCTTCCGAAGGAAAAGCCTCGTTTTGTTGGCACTGACATTGAGCCTGATCAGCCCGCTTCTGGGGCAGCCGAAAGCCATGGAAAAGGGCAAGGCGCATGCCAAGCTCGACGCGCTGGTAGGAACCTGGATCGCTGAGGACCCGGCACCGACGCCGGAGGGTCAGGCCGAAATCCGTGGCCGGTCCCGCTACGCCTGGACGGTAGGAGATGTATGGCTCCGGGAGGAACTCGTGGGCCAGGTCCCCGGCATCGGCACGGTCCATGGTGCCACGTTGATCACCCACGACCCAACCACCGGAAACTACACCGGCTTCTGGATGGACAACCTGACCCCACGGACCTACCCCTTCCGGGCCTACTGGGCCTCGGAGGAGGAATTCGTTTTCGAATCGTCTTTCGATGAGCCCTTCCACCTGACGATCCGATTTCGCTTCCGGGGCAGGGATGTCATCGATGTCGTGCACCTGCGGAGAACGGGTGAGGGTCCGGCCGAGGAATGGAGGCGTTTGACCTTGCGTCGGCACTCCGGCAGCGAGGGCACCGGGTAACTCTGTCCTCCTCGAGGGCGGCCGAACCTCGGGGGCCGTGAGGACATCACCCCTCCTGTGCGGGGGGAATGAGAGCCTCGAGGCCGGCTCTTTGGAGGATTTCGCGATAGCGGGGCCGGGCGAGCAGCTCCGAGAAGCGAGGCCCCTGGAGGGCAAACGGCAACAGGGGACTGCGCGCCTCCTCGGCCCGCTCGAGCCAGACCAGAGCACGCTCTTCGTCATCCAGGGCCAGATAGGACCTGGCAATGTGGACCGCTTGGCCTTCGGGGCGCCGGAGACTGTTGGCGAGCCGCCAGGAGTGGTAGACACGCTGGGGTTCCGCGGCGGCCGCGGCCCTTTCCAGGACCGATGAAGGGGAGTCGGCGCCGCGCATCAAGGCCAGCACATGGCTGCGCGCCTCTTCGGGCCGGCCGGTGGCGCTGTAGGCGGTGACGAGACAGTCTCGGGCATGCCAGTTGTCGGAGTCGAGGCGCACCACCACTGCGCACTCGCGGGCGGCCTCCCGGAACCGGCCGGCCCGCAGAAGATAGTGACCCGCGTCGCTACGCAATGGCATGGAGTCCGGCTCCAGATCCACGGCACGCCGTACTGCGACGACCGCTTCTTCGTACCGCCCTCGAGACGATTCGTAGAAGGCATGGGCCATATGGGTCATCGGATCGCCCGGGTCGAGGTCCAGGGCCGTCGCCAGGTGCCGGCCGGCCGTCGCCGGATCCCAGTCGAAGTTCAGGCTGAGCATCGCCAGAACTCGGTAGGCCACCGCGCAGTCGGGGTCCAACTCGCGGGCTCGGAGGGCGGCCCCTCGGGCCTCCTCCGCGTCCGCCGCGGCGGCCGATCTCATCGCCAGGCGTGCACTGGCCTCGGCCAGGTAGGCATGGGCCGGAGCGAATTCCGGGTCCTGCTCGACCAGCGAACGGAGGATCTCACGGGCCCGCACCGAGTCTCCGCTGTGGCCTCCGAGTAAGGATCGAGCTTCGAGATAGGACGCTCGGAGGGCGGGATCCTGGGGCATCGGTTCGGGAATGCCGAGGGACTCGCCGCCGCTATGTCCCAGCATCCACGCCGCGGTCAAAGCGGTCAGCGCGATTGCCAGCAGGGCCGCATAGATTGCGACCGCGCCGAACCGGCTCCGGGCGGCATTGCCGACGGAGTCGCCCGGGTCGAGGCTGCCAGGCGCCTCGCCATGCGACACCGCTCTCGGCTCACTGCTCTGAAGGCGGTAGCCGAGCCGCGGCCGTGTCTCGAGGAGGGCGTGATCGCCGCCGGACTGCCGCAAGGCGGCGCGAAGCTTGCGCATGGCGGTGTTGAGGCCCGCTTCGCGATCGACATGACGGTCCTTCGGCCAAAGAGCGTTCTGGAGCTCCTGCCGGCGGACCAACCGGCCCGGCCGGTCCAGCAACGCCAGGAGAAGCCGGAACGGTTGCTCCTGGAGCGCGACCTTGTTGGGGCCGCAGGCCAGTTCGCGGCTTTCCAGGTCGAGGGTGTAGCGATCGAAGGCGAGTTTGCCTTGCGCCGGTTTCACGGATCGAGCCTAGCACCGGAGGTGACCGGATAGGCCGGGAGCAGCCGGGCCCCGAGATACCGGACGCCAGGGGCGCGCATCAACCACGAGGGGAGGAAACCGAGGGGAAAGTGGGCGCAGAGGCGGACGAGGGCCGAGTAGCCTCGCAGCCAGCGACCGTCGCCTCCTTGAACGACGATTTCACCTTCGATTGGTTCGAAAGGGGGTGCGGCTTCGTGCTCGACACGGCTCATGTCGATCCAGGTCACTCGCTGAAGCCAGTCGAACAGGCGGCAGCGGCGCATGGCGACGCGCGCCGCTGGGCTTTCGCCGTCGTAGTACGCCAGCAACCGACCGGACTCCGGCTGGATCAGGACCACATAGAGCGCGAACATCTGGAAGCTGAAGGTAGCCACGCTCATCGTCAGATCGATCCCCAGGTGCAAGAGCAGCCCCACCAGAATGGTGCAATTCCGCCACCGCGGAACCCAGATTCCGAAGGCGAGCAAGCCCTCCGCGCCCAAAGTGAACCACGCCAGGGACCGGTAGAAGAGCTCGCCAAGACCGGCGAGCGCCGGCCAGGCGAAGAGCCAGTCGAGACCGTCGGCCAGGTCTCCCGAGACCGAACCCTGATGCTCGAAGACCAGCATGATGTCGCCGCTGATCCAGCTCGGATTCAGTTTTCCGGCGAAGCTGAAGAAGTAGACGATCGACAGGAAGACCTGGAGCAGCCGAATCGGCAAGATGGGTCGCCGTGGCCGTGGGGCCTCGGGCCCCCGCAAGTAGGCGGACAGGCTGTAGTATTCGTCGCACCGGCTGAAGGCGAGTACTAGCATCACCACGGCGATGACCATCACATGGTGACGGTAGGTGAACTGGCTCAAGAGGAACTGGTAGAGCCAGATGACGGCGATCGCCCCACCGGCCCAACGGGTCGCGAGCCCTACAGTGAAGAGAACTCCGGCGACGAGAAGAAGGTATTCCAGAGCCTGGTACTGCCACAGCTCGGGCACCGGCAACCGTTCGAATCCGGGAACGGGGAGTCGGAAGGCGTCGAGGTAGTAGTCCGCTTCGTCAGTGAATTGGTGCCTGGGAAACCGGGCGCGGAGCCTGCCGATGCGCTGCAGGTTGCTGAACCCGGTCATCTTCATCAGGAAAACGACGCCGAAGAAGATGCGGAACAAGCACAGACTCTGGGTCGAGCGTGGCTCGAACCAGAAGCGGTTCCACCCTCCGATCAGGCGGGAATTCACGGCTCGGATGTCTCTTCGGGGTACCGGAACGAGCGGCTCGCCGCCGCGTCGCTCAGCTCCAGCCTTCGGCTCTTGTCGAATTCGTATCGCAGGACGGCATGGAAGGCCCGCGCCTCCGCCGGGCGCCGTTCCCACATGTAGCGACCATAGGCTCGGATCCAGATTGGGATCGCGCCGGGACCGTAGCGGGTATTCCGCTGGCGCGGAGAGTCGAGCAGCTTGCGAGCGTCGTCCCGCAGCTCGTCCCCCGGTTCGTAAATCTCCCTTCGCCCGTCCTCAAACTCCCACAAGTAGGTGAGGGTGTAGATCGTCTGGCGACCGAAGGTGCCCCAGCCGTAGCGGCTGTCATCGGTGACCAGCGAACGGACACCGAGGGGAACCAGGATCCCGAGGAGCAGCACGATCGGCAGGTTCCACCACCATTTCGGTGAACCTGCACTACCCGATTCGCGTGGTTCGCAGATGGTCCACGTCCTCCCCAAGATCAGCAGCTCTACCGTCGTCTCTCAACCCGCGTTGGCGCCGGACGAATACAGGGCTCGACCCAGCAAGCCGGGCCGAGAGATCTCGAGCCCGGTTCCACAAAGACGGCAAGAATGTGACGAGGGGAGGAGTCTGAGGCAGGCATCCGCTCGCTGTCAAGGAGCGGGCCGGCGACCCCTGCCGCACACTAGCCGGGTGCTGAAGAGAAGGCTTCGAAATTCCTTACCATTTCGCAGGCGTGTCGAAATATAAAAAGCATCTTCAAATTTATAATTTATCATATATTGCCCACGCGTGAACGTCCTCTTTCTTGAGGTACTCATCGAATCCCACGGTCCTGCGTCACCCGTATCGCAGCGCCATCACCAAGTTAGCCACTGCGAGGGAGCCATCGTCACTGAACTGAAGCTCTCACGTCGGGTCCGAAGGTGAGTGTGCTCCAAGCCACTTTCAACGCGAACGCATCGAAAGTGAACTAAGGCTCCAGTGATGGGAGGGTGATGTCCAGACGATCCAAGGCCTCTAGGAAACTCTTGGGCGACAGGAAACGATGGACGCTGGCGTAGTGATAGATGAGATCTGGTGCGACGAAGATCTTGTCGCCTGGAGCCTCAATACGGATTTGTCCGTTGCCCAAGTACCGAAAATCGCCCTGGTATTCGACTCGGAGATTCTGTATCCACTCCTCTGAAGAGAACACTGGAGGACAGAATGGACAGGTGTGCAAGCCCCTACTGAGGGGAAAATCAAGCCGGAATGCGAGCACTAGAAGCTTGTGGAGCCTTTCCTTACCGATGTCCCCGGTCGGGAAAGGCATTCCAGCCTTCAACCAGCCAATTCGTCGAACGCTGGCGTTGCGATGAGTCATCTCTTGGTTCGTCGCGCAACCCGCCCGGCTGATCCAGGCGGGTTGCCCAGCTCTTAGGGCCTCACGGTCCGACAGGACCTCCGTTCCGACAGAAGAGCCCGTTACAGTTGCCCATATTGGGCCGGAGAAGATCACCAAGATAGGTGCGCTTCGATACGTGGAGTCCTTCACTGAGTGCAAACTCGGGAGCCGGCGTGACGATGTAGTTCGGGATCCAACTTCCTGGTAGATAGGTCATCCCGTCGACCAACATGGGCGTGTCGACGCCATCGATCACCCACTCCTCCATATTCCTTCCGAGCATAGGCACGTCTGAAGTGATATGGATTGAGTAACCGTGAACGCCCCAGAGGGTGACGGAGGTCCCTTCGGGCACGGCCACCGACCCTAGAGCATTATTGTCGGCTATCCTTCTCTTCCACGAAGGATAGGCGCCGTGCCCATCGATCAGCGGTCCCGGCACCGCATGCCTGGGGACCGGGAAGTCATCGGGAGACACCATTCTGCCGGTCTTGTTGTCCCGGATGGCTCCAAGCCTCGCGTCATACCGATAGCGGCGAAGTCGGTGGGCAATCTTCTTGTTTCTGAGGGAGTCGAATCGTCCGGTTGCTAGATCACGCACCAAACTCCAAGACTTACGGCGGGCGTCCCAGTAGTAGCCCTTTTCCGCCCTTCGCCGTTCTTCCCACGGAATCTTGCGACCGGTTGTCCCGAGTCTACGCTGCGATAATTTACCAGTGACTGGAGGGTCCAATACTTCGAGCAAGCGCAGCCGCCCCAATGTGACAGCGGTGACGCCAACCACACTGGTGGCATCTCCCGCCTCGGCTGGGTCCGAACTCGCCAATCCTCCGAGGGTGCCAAGCACAGAATAGGCAACGCCCTCGACCGCTCGCTCTGGGTATAGGAAGAGGTCACGAACGCCTCGCGCGGTATCCCCCGGATGGGTGACCGCATTCCACGTCCCAGTAACAACATCCCAGCCTTGCCTGGCCAGGCCCTTGACAATCCCAAGTCCAAACTGTCCAAACTCTGCCGCCGTAGAACCGCAGCTGGCGCACAGACCGAGGGGATCGGAGAATGCGTAGGGATTGTTGAGTCCATATTGGTACGGATTCGGTCCATCGACATAGCCCAGTGGGTCGAGGGTGATGAACCGGCCCATCGACGGGTCGTACCAGCGGTTTCGGGCGTAGACGAGGCCAGTGAGCGAGTCGGCTTCTAAGCCGTGGAAGCCCAAGCCATTGCCAACGGTGGAGGCAGTCACCACATCGGGAGCCGGCTCGAAGAAGACCAGCTCATCGCTCACCACCGCGTCGAGGGTGAAGCTCCAGGCGTCACCGACGGCGAGCGTTGCGCCCGAGAGGTCGGCGATCGGAGCCGTGACTGAGACGCTGTGTGAGCCCGGTCCGAGCGGGGTCGCGGCCTCCAAGATGTATCGATCCGTGCCGATCGACCAGGTGGTGGCGACTCCGTCCACCTGAAGCCCCGCCGAGGTCGAGTCCAAGTCGACCTCCTCGGAGAAGGCCACCCGCAGAACGCCGGCCTCGGCCCAGACCGCGACCACTCGAGGCGATGCATGGTCCTGGACCACGCTCGTCTCCCAGGGGAAGGACAAGGCCTCTGGAGTACTCAATCGGTTACCGAAGAGGTCTTCGAGGACTCCAGAGCCGAGTTCTAGCTGGACCGCCGCCCCAGCGGATGGCGGCGGAGTCGGCGCCAGCACCAGCCGCCGGCCGGCGCGCGGACCTTGCACAATCGGCTGTGTGACCGTGAGGGCAATCGTCTGCGACGTCAGGGAATCGACTAGCCGCAGCGAACCGGCCACCACCGCGGTCTGGACGGCGTCCAGGGAGACCTCTTCGGAGAGCTCGAGCCACAGAGCGTCGTTCACCACCCGGATCTGCTCGACCGCGGGCGGCGTGCGGTCGTTGACCCGGATCAAGCGCTCGCCGTAGGGAGAGTAGTCGTACCTTTCGATCGGCACGCCTTCGTCGTCAACGACGAGGGCTAGGTTGCCCGAGGCGTCGTAGAGCGGCCGGTAACTTAATTCAAGACTCCCGTCACCATCGCCGTCTCGCTCGACGTAGATGAGCTCGTCCAGACCAAGCCCGTAGGCTCTACGCTCGGCGAGCTGGCCGCCAATCCGCCTCTCGATCGGCTGGAGACCGCTCCAGGCGGTCTCGGCGACCACCCCGGCCGCGGTGCGGCGGGTGCGACGATTGAATGCGTCATATTCGTACCGAACGAGTTCGGCGCCAGATGCCTCGGTGACCCGAGTCAGGCGATTCTTGAAGTCATAGTGAAAGCGCAGGTCGCCCCTGACGGTCAGATTACCCGCCGCGTCCCAAACCAGCTGTTCGTTGTTCACTGTCGACGGGCGATTGCGGCCGGACTCATCGAGTGGGAACTCGGTGGTCGAGTCTCCAACGAAGGTCTCGCGACTGCGAGCCACGAGGTTCTCGGCGGCATCGTAGGTGAATCTCATCGCCTCCGTCAGGCCCGCGATGCCACCGCTCCCGCTCGCCGCGACGCCCGTGAGCCGCCCTTTGCCGTCGTACGAGAGGGACTTCACCAAGCCGTTGAGATCCCGCCGCTCGTGGCTGGCCCACAGTCCGCGATCGGTCCAGGCGATCGCCTCTCCCAACACCTCGCCGGTGGTCGCCCCCCGGTATGAGGTCGAGGTCATCCGACGGGACGCATCGTAGGCCACGGTGCCGGTCACCGTCGGCGCGGCGACCGACCCGAGGATCTTGGAAGCGACGAGAGCCGGCCCCTGGAAGCCAAAGCCGGCTAAACGCTCCGTGAGCACCGCCGGCGCGCCACCGCTGGGAAGCGAGCCGGCGACGCCGATCGCCGTTGGCCGGCCCAGGGCATCGAGGGTTCGGCCCAACGTCCGACCGGACGGGTACTGCATCGCCCCCGGCCGTCCGGCGTCGTCGTAAGCGTAGGCGACGGTGTGACCCGCGGTGGTCTCGGTCAGCAGCCGTGACAGGGAGTCGTAACTATGTTCGGTGATCACCCCACCCGATTCGGCGCGCACCATCCGATCGAGAGCGTCGTAGACGAAGGTTTCCGACAGCGGCCCTTCGACCCCAGTTGAGGGCACCACAGCCCGCGCCAACAGCCGACCCACCGCGTCGTAGGTCTGGTCGATGACGGTGCCTCGCGCGTCAGTCGTGCGGGTCGGGTTGCCGGCCGGGTCGTACTCCCAGGACTGACCCGTGCCGTCGGGATAGAAGATGTCCGTGAGGCGACCGGCGGCATCGTAGGTCCGCGTCGTCTCGTTGCCGAGCGCATCGCGATAGAGGACAGGGCGGGAGGCACGATCGTACTCGGCCTCGACCCGAACGCCATTCGGCTGGGTAACGCTGGTTGGGCGGTTGAGCCCGTCATAGGTCCGCTCGGTCACGAACCCCTCCGGGTCCACCGAAAGCCGAAGGTTGCCCCGGGCGTCGTAAAGCCAGCGCTGTTCGTCGCCCAGTGCATTGGTGCTGGCAATCCGCCGGCCGAGCGCATCGTAGCGGTGGTTGACCGCGACGGTCGATGTGCCGCCGCCGGGGAGGATTTCGGTGACCTCTGCCTCGCGAAGGTTCCCCGCGGCGTCCCACGATTGAGTGAAAACGTTTCCCGCCGCGTCGATCCGCTCGCGCAATCGCTCCGCACCGTCGTAGGTCAGCTCGTTCACTCGGCCGAGGGAATCGATCGCTCGCAGCAGATTGCCCGCACCGTCGTACTCGAGTCGGGTCGACAAAGCACGAGCTGTCGGCGGCAGGTCCTCACAGGGTGTCGGGTTTGGGTACTCCCAGAGGTAGTTCGTCGTCTTGGTTTGACGGCCTTGCCGGTCGAACTCAGCGGTCGAGTAGGAGAAGAGGCAGCCGGCCTCGTCGACCACTCGCCGCTCCACTGGATTGCCGCCATCGTCGTAGACGGTGCGCACTGCGCGACCCAGCGGGTCGATCGTCTCCATCGGCCGCTGGTAGCCGTCGTAGGCGATCTGCCACACTTCGCCACGCGGGTCGATGTAGGACCGCAGGCGGCCCTCGGCGTCGTAGGCGTAGGCGGCAGTTAAGGGCGGATCGAACTCCGGAGCGCCCCAACTCCTCTCCACCTGCAGGTTTCGCTCGTCGTAGACGAACTCGGTGATCTCGCCCTCCGGCGAAGTCACCCGGGTCAGGTTCAAATTCGGGTCGTAGGCGAAGGTAGTGGCCACGGTCTCACCGAGCGACACCTCGCGCTCCTCGCGGATCAGCTCGCCGAGCTCTCCGAAGGTCCGCCAAACCCGCGTCACCGAGGTCCCGGTTTCACCGAACGGGAGACGCTCTTCGACCAGGTTTCCCACCTCGTCGTGGAGCCATTGCGTCCGGTACGAGAGCGGGGCCGCGCCGTCGTTTGAGGGGGTTGTGGCAAGCCGGGACTCGACCATCCAGCCCAACTCGTTGTAGTCCACCTCGTGCCGCACACCGCGTGGATCGATCACCGCGATCACCTGACCGAGCGGATCGGTCTCGAACCGTGTGGCCAGATTTAGACCACTGGGGTCAACGATCCGCCGGCTTAGATAGCCGCGGCTCGGGCCGGAGGTGAAGTATTCCAACCGGACCTCATGCCCGTTGTCGTTCACCAGCCGGGTGGGCTGGCCGAAGGCGTTGTATTCGACGACAGCCTGCGACTGCTCCGGCTGGCCGACCGCCCGACGGATCACCTCCGGCAGACCGCCCACCCCACGCTCGATCTCCACCACTCCACCGCGCGGATCAGTCAGCTGCTGTGGCAGGTTGTACCGCGGGTCGTTCTCGAGCGGGGTGGTCAGAAACTCTGCCGAACCGTTGCGACCCCCACTTCCCGGGTCGACCCGGGCCGAGAGCAGGTTGCCAGCCTGGCGACGGTCGCCTCCCGTCGCGAAGGTGAGTTCCTGGACGGTACCCAAGGGGGACACCGTCCGCACAAGGTTGCCCTCGGAATCGTAGTCGAAGGTCGTCACCCGCAGCGCCGGATCCTGGACAGAGGTGGTGCGGCCCGAGGCGTCTAGGGTGTAGTGGGTCGACTTCCCGCGCCGGTCGGTCACCGTTGTTTTCGCGGCTCCGAAGTTGTAGACGATCGACAGCGGGTGCCCGCCCCAGGTCTGGCCGGTCACCTCGTCAGCGTGACCATCGCCATCAGCGTCGGTGTAGGCGAGTTCGAGCCAGGTCTGGCCCTTGGCGTTGGTGATCGAAGCGAGACGGTCGCGGGCGTTGAGAACGGTCGCCAGATCGCCCGTTGGAATCGATTCGTAACCGTAGGTGGTCGTAAGGCCGCTCGGGAAAGTGGACTCACCCACCGTTACTGCTGGCGAGGTCACGGTCTCCAGACGGCCTTCGGCGTCGTAGCCATAGGTGACGGTGCGGCCGATGAAGTCCTCGATCGAGACGAGGCGCCCCTCCGCATCGTAGGCGAGCTGGTAGGAACGATCTAGGTCGTCGGTGACGCTGACCAGGTTCCCGACAAGGTCATAGGCCAGCTTGATCTCATTGCCGGTGTCGAGAGAATTCTTGACCGCGTCGGCCATCGACACTAGCCGACCCCAGCGGTCGAAACGGAAGAGATTGAGCTGGGCATCGATGAGAGTCCAGCCTGCGGACGTCTTCATCAATTCGGCGAACACACCGGGTGGGGATATGTAACCGCCGCCGGGCTGCGGCGTGAAGACCTCAATCCGGCCGTTCCCGTCGTAGCGCTCGACCGCACCATTCGGTAGTTCCCGCAGGCGCACCCGATAGCCCAACTCCCAACCTGGACCCAGCGGGCCGGTGCCCACCGTTTGGCTTCGGTAGGTGCGAGTGAAGGCAACCCCGAGGCGACGACCGCGTACCACCAGATCGGTCGCGGCGTGGGTCATCTCCCCCGAGTGCAGCAGCGTGCCGGGCACTGCGTCGCCAGAGCCGGTCGAAGCAGAAAGCGCCGGTTCTTGGCGGAGCGCCGGAGAGATATCCCAAGGCACGCTCACCAAACGCCGCTCGACCCGCTCAAGAGTGGAAGCCGAGTAGAGGCCGGCCAATGAAGAACGGAGCGAGGCGGGCAGCCGAACGGCGATCTCATGACCGGAGAGGATCTCCGGCGAGCCTGCCGGGAACCCTTCCGATCCCCCGTCGCAGCGGGTGCATTCGGCGGCTTCGTCGGAAGTCCGCACATAAGCCTCACTGGCGCGCAGGTCGGCCACGGTGACTACCGGATCGGACAGATACATCTGGTAGCCCTCTTCCCAGGGCTGCTCGGCCAGCCGGCGTAGCAGCAGACCGTCTGGGCCGGTCAGGGCGGTCGATGGCAAGCCAGGCCACACCGACGGATCGCCCGCATCGGGCATCCGCAGACCACCCGGACCGAGGCTTTCCACGTCCAACTGGATCTGCGGACCGAGGCCGCCGGGCAACGCCGCCATCACTCGGAAACCGGCCGGGAGCTCGTGCTCTCCCACCATCGCCGTAGGGCTACCAAGAGGTGCCACCCGATCGATCGGCAGCCATCCCCCGGCTCCATCTGGGCCGAGTAGAGAAATCCGTGGTCCACTGACCCCGATCGGGGTCAGTCCACGATCGAGTCCACCGGCAAAGGCAATCCCCAGTTCTGGCACGAGCAGAGCCGGAGCGTTGGTGTTGCCGTCGAGGGCGATCGTCTCGAGCACCCGGTCGTCGAGACCATCGCCGTTGCCGTCCACCGAACCGGTGCGGGGCACCGCATCAAAGTCCACAGCGTACAGACCGCTTCCCAAGCCAGAGACCCAGAGCCTGCGTCCGAGGCGGTCGATCGACACCTCGCCGGCCTGCCCCGGCAGCCGGACGTGGCCGACAAGCCGGAGGTCATCGCGGTCTGTGGCATTGAAGATCAACACCCCGGCCGTGCGATGGGTGACGATCAGATAGTCATCGATCTCGTTTGAGCGTACGCGGCCATCGCCATCCCAATCGAAGCCATAGTCTTCCACCACCAGGAGCCCACCCATATGGGCGGAGCCGTTGATCTCGAGGCAGACTTCGTTGAAGAACGAGATCGAACCCACATTGCCCACTTCGCTCTCAAACAGAGCCAGACCACGGAAGCCCACTAGTCCCACCACGGTCAACGGATGAGCGTTGGATGCATCGAACAAAGTGCCCAGATCCACCAACGCCGACCCGATACCGGACACCGGCTGGTTGCAGAGTTCCAGCTCTGGGTCATCGATTCCGCTGTAAACGCCCAAGACATCGGAGAGCAAGTCCGGCGTCAGCGGGTCCTCGGGAGTCTCGCCATAGAACGCGGAAACATCCACCACCTCGATGCCCACCCCCAGCGTCGCCAAATACGCCAGAGTCTGCCGGTTGCGCAACAGCTCCAAACCCTGCCCCGCTTCGACCGTCACCGTCAGCGACCAGCCGCCGGCCGCATCGGCATCCACCCGAGCCAGGCCCCCGGCGTCTACGTTGCGCACAGTCACCGGCTGGCCGGCGACCCCGCCGCCACCGGTCAACGTCAGGCGGTAAGGATCGCCGCCGGTTGGCGGGTTGGCCGGCGTCAGGACAACGCCGTCTGGAGCCGCTTCAACCCCCAGGCGCCAGCGATCGATCTCATCGTCCGATAGCACTGTGACGCGACGCGGCAGCCCCTCGGGCAATGAAGTGCCAGTACCCCCACCGATACGGTCGGACACTAGCGTCGAGCCGCGGAAGGCCGCGTAGAGCACCGACGGATCGGACGGATTGGCCGCCACGGCCGCGCGGTCGAGCGCCAATGGATCGAAGATCTTGAGCTGCCCCGGACCGGTCACACCGCCACCGGCCACCAGCACCCGCCCATGCGGATCGACCGCGACCGCCGCCACCGAGTCGGCCAGGGCGAAGGGCCAGATGACCGGCTCTCCCGTTGCGTCATCGTGGACCAGATGCTTCAGGGCGGCTGGATCGGATGCATCGATGACCGCCAGTCCATCGGCACCGGCGGCGACGAAGAGCCAGCTCCCCATGCGCGCCACATCGCGCACCTCGGCCAAGCCGAGGGTGTCGCCCACAGCACTCGTAGCCGCCGTAAATTCGAGTTTTAGGGTCTTTCCCCAGGCTGTGCCTGCCGCGTCGGCGAGTTCGGGGCCAAGGCGCAACGTATACGTCGCGCCGGCCAGCCAGCCGCCGGATGGGGTGATGCGGACCTGCGCCGCCGACGAGCCGTAGACGATGGAGGCGCCAATTGGAGCCCCTCGAGAGTCCAGCATCGAAATCCCGGTCAGGTCGGGGGCAAGACCCTCCGAGAAGTCCAGCAGTAGGGTAGCGGTCCGAGGCACCTCGGCGCCGACCGCTAGCAAGTAGCGCCGACCCGGCACAACCGAGAGGGTCAAGTCAAACGAGCCGTCAGCCCCGGCGCCAGTCTCATAGTCGATCGAGTCGTCGAGCCCGAGGAGGCGGACATGGGCTCCGGCGCGGGCAGGCGAGGCCCCTCCGTTGACGGTAAGGAGAGAGCCATCGAACGACCAGGTCAGCCCTGGAACCAAATCTTCGCTCCCGGCCAGCCAGGGTCTTAGCACGAAGAAGCGGAGCGGCGAGCCGGCAACCGGCCACGGCGGGTTCCCGTCGTCGAAGGCGTCCGGCGGGTGCAGGGTGATCTCCCCAGGCGTGGGCGGGTCGAAGGTCCCTTGGAAGAACCGATACCCGGTAGCGAGGTCCCGGCCCTCCAGGGTGTAGATCTGGCCACGCCGGGTCGGAATGAGAATGGCGTCGTGCTCGAGTAGCCGGGTGATCGACTGATTGACCGACGTGATCATCCCCTCGATCATGTGGTGGATGATGTAGGCCTGGCTCGACAGCAACCCAGCACCGTATGGAAAGCCCACCCAGTCCAAGAACCCAGTGTGGCTCATCACCACGTACAGGCCCGGGTTGGCGGAGCCCGGCAAGTATTCCTGCCGATCGCCCATTCGTGCCGGAGCAACAAACGGCTGAACGCTACCGGCCGCGATGACGGTCTCTTCAATCCTCGAGCTCAGCCCTTGTCCTCGAGCGACTGTCGCCGCCCCAGACTGCGCCTCCAGCGGCTCGGTGGTCAGTCGGTCGCCATCGCGGCGCAGTAGGTCGTGAACCATCCAATGGTCCTCACCCAGGATCCGCTCGAGCTTCGCCAGCAGCAGCTCGTCGGCCGTCACCCCCGCCGGCGTTGGCAGCTCCAGGCCCAATCCGCGCTGCGCTTCGCCCCCCTCGATCGACAACCGGTAGGCCGCCTCGTAAGCAAAGTCCGACGGCAGCGGCGCCGTCGCCTCGGACAGCGGCGCCGGCTCGAGGCGCACCACCGCCGGTTCGAGGAAGGTGCCCGGCTCGACGGTCACCGTCACATCGTCCAGCGTCGTGAAAACCGTCGTCTCCTCGGGCTCGAAGCCGAGCCGCGCCGAACGACCATCGGCGGACAGGAACGGACCGAGCACGAACACCGATTCGTTGGCCCCAGGCGGCACGATGTGGAGCAGCAATGAGTCCGAGAGGGCCGTGTCAATCGACAGCTCGAAGGAGCCGTCCGACGGTGCCGTGACCGAAGGGGTGGAGACCAACCGGGTCAGATTCTCGACAAACACCAACGAGCCCGACGGCACCGCGCCCGGACGTCCCAGCACCCGCGCCGGACCGACCCCTTGAGCATTGAAGGTCGCCGGCTCAAAGAGATGGATCCGCGACGGATCGAGGGTGCCGCTAGCCAACGATTCGGCGGTAGTGAAGGTGGTCGTCACCGCCGAGGCAAGGCGACGACCCTGGAGATCCCGCAGTGCTGTGCTCAAACGAATCTCGTGCACCGCCCCCGGACGCAAGGTCGCACTCGGGACGATGCGTACCACCGAGCCGGTGGCCGCCAGGCTGATCGGCAACGGCTCTCCACCCTCGTAGAGCTGCACGCCTGTGGCGAGGGTCGTCGGGGCGACCGCTTCGCTGAAGGTCAGCACCGGCTCGATTCCCGAGATCACCTCGACCGCACCGTCGGACGGATCCACCGAAATGAGCTGCGGACCGGTGGCGAGCACCCGCAGATCGAGGTCCACCCGGGCCTCGGCGGTAGGGATCGATGTGGCCCCCAAACCGCGATCGCCGGTCGTAGGATCCACCGCCGACACGGACAGAGTGCCCACCGCCGCCGGCAGAGCGTAGAGCCCACCGGCACCGCTCACCTGCACCCACGGTGCCGGCGCATCGGCCCGCGCAACGAAGGCCGCCGAGAGCGGGGCACCGGCCTCCACGGTCACCGTGCCGCGCAGGTAACCGATCGGAATCTCGAGCTTCGCGAAGACGTACACGCCTCCTTCGCGTACCCCCGGCCAAGGCAGATCCTGCGGATCGATCGACGCCGTTTGCCAACCACGGGCCGTCGCCGTGAGCTGCGCCACGGGACGCCACACCGGATCCGTACCCCAATCCACCGGCGTCAAGAGCAGACCCGCCTCGCCGGCCGTCGGAGCCGCCCCGAGGTCGAGGGTCAGCGTGGCATCGGACGCCAGCGAGCGGCCGGCCAGATCGAGATCCAGCGCGCCGAGCCAGCTCACCGCACTCGGCAGCGGCAGCGGCAGGGAGGCCTCGGCGCGCCGGGCCAAAGCCACCGGCGTCGGCTCCGGCAGAGCACCCACGGCGAGATCCACTCGGTCCCCCTCTGGCGTCGTCACGACGCCACCGGCCGGCCCCAACACACCGCCCTGCAGCGTCTCCCCCCCGTAGGGCACCACCGAGACGTCTTCGGACCCCATCTCAAGCGGCAGGTTCTGCGCCTCCGACGACGGCACCAGAGCGAAACGGGTCCGGTTCTGCCCCGCGGCACCCGGCGACCGGTAGACCACCACATCCGCCTCGTACGGTGCTCCGCGACGCACCGAGCCGTCGAGAAGGGTCAGTTCTTCTTGCACCGTCAGGGTCAGCGGCAAGCCGCTCGTCACCACGTCGCTCACCGCGTAGCTCACCGTCGCCGCACTCGACTGACCCGGCAGCACCACCTCCGGATCGAACTCCAGGGTCGCCGCGGTCACCCGCGACGCCTCCGGTGCCGGACCCGCCGACAGCGGGGAGCCGACCCCGGCCGGCGGCGGCGCCGTCGACCCCGGATCTTCCTCGACCACCGCCCAACCACCCGGCCCAGAAAGCGACGCCGTCACCCGGCCATCGATCACCAGCGCCAACTCCTCCACCTGCCACTGGAGAGTGCCTTCGTCCAGACGCACCACCGCCAAGGTCGAACCGTCCAAAGCATCCACCGGCAGGGACAACTCGGCCGGCGACGACAAGGCAGCGCCGCCCAGATCCACCCACACCGCGCCGCGCGGAGACCAGCCATAGGGCAACAGCGACGGAAGCGCCTGCTCAGCCAGGAACGTCACCGTCACATCCGTCGCCGCCGCCAGCGAGCCCGCGAAAACCTCCAAACGCGCCGAATCACCGAAGGTGGAAATACCGCCCGCGGCTCCCAGAGATACCGATGCCGCAGTCGGAGTCAACCGAGGGTCGAAGACGTCGACGCCGACTCCCGAGGGCGCCGTCGCCACGGCCAGCGCCTGCGTATAGCCGGAACGCGAGATCAACAAACGGTGGGTGCCCGGTACCACCGGGATCGAGAACCGCCCCGCGCCACCGGTCGTCTGGCCGGGTACCGGATCGAGATTGGCGACGCCATCGGTCACCACCACTTCCACCAGCGCGCCGGACAGGGGACGCCCGGTCGCCGCATCGATCACCCGGCCCGCGACGAAGCTCTGCGTCACCGCGCCGCCGAAGAGCTCAGAATACGGAAACGCCAGCCCGTTGCCCGCCACATCGGTCACCGCCGTCGACACCGAAAGCTGGACCGGCTCGGCAGGCAACGGAGTGTCCGCCGTGAATACCGCCTGCCAACCTCCACCGGCCACCGACACGGTGCCGGACACCGCGCCCGACGCCGAGACGGCGGTCACGGCACCGGACAGGCTCGACGCCGACACCGGCTCCGAAAACTCCACGGTGAATGAGTCCCCGGACTGTACCGCCCCCACCACCTCCGGAGCGGTGCAGTCGTGCACGACCTCGAGTCGACCGGCAGACGAAGCATTCCCGCCGGGGTCCGTGGCGACCACTTCGAGGGAATTCAAACGATCTGCTGCCAGAGCCACGACCACCCTGAAGGAACCGTCGGACGCCGCACGCACCGAAACCGAACCGGCACCGCCGGTCACCACCACATCCGCCAAGGGCTCGGTCGTGCCCGCAACCGGCACCGACGAGGCGCACACGGGAGAGGGCGGCGGCGGAGAAAGGGCCGGGGCAGGAGGCGGAGTGACATCCGCGAGTCTGAAGCCCAGGGTTTGCGGATTGGACAACCCATTGCCCGCACGGTCCACCAGGCCCGAAGTCAGGATCAGCCGCACCGAGGCGCTCGACGGCAACGGCACCGTCGGCTGAACCGTCAGGGTGTCGTCCACGACGTTGGCCTGAGATGCCAAGGGCGCCCCCGCCGCCGTCTCCAGACGCCAGGCGCCCGCACTGACCGGCGAGGCCAGCTCTTCGCTGAAGGTCAACGTAAAGGTCGTCGCCGGAGCGATCGCCAACGCGCCCGCCGACGGCGACGCGCTCACGAACTCCGGCGACACCGTGTCGCGATACACCCAGCGGGTGTGGGCACCCTGGTTGCCCAGCGAATCCGTCACCCGAGCGATCAGACGGTTGTCGCCTTCCAGCAGCTCGAGGCCAGAGGCCGAGAAGGTGCCCGACGAGGGAGTCGCCGCGACACCGTTGACGGTCACCGACAGACCCGGTTCCTCCTCGACCGTCCCCTCCACATCCACCGTGGGAGTCGCCAGCCGTTCACCGTCCCTGGGCGAGGTGATCTGGATCGCCGGAGCCTGCGAATCGCGCACCACCGACACCGAGTCCGAACGGCTGTGACCCAGTGCGTCGAAGGCGACCGCCGTCAGGGTGTTCGGTCCATCTACCAACGGCACCGACGCCGACCACGTTTCCCCACTGATCGTTGCCCGGATCCCACCGACCTCGACCCGATCGAGGCTCGCGTCGGCCACGGTACCGGAAATCGAAAGGGTCGCCCCCGGAACCACCGTGCCCGGAGCCGGATCGGTGATCGCCACCGCAGGTGGCTGCGTGTCGAGGGTCACGCTGCGCCCGGCGCTCGCCCGGTTACCGGCCGCGTCCGTTGCCTCGGCGGTGAGCGTGTTCGAACCCTCGGTCAGCGGCACGCCAAGGGCCACAAAGCTGCCCCCCGAGACCGAGGCGGCGATGCCGTTGACCGTCACCGAGAGCAAGTGCGGATCACTCACCAAGCCCGCTACGTCCACGCTGTTTTGGCCGAGCAGGGAATTCACCGCCGGTTGCGTGACGGACACCGACGGCGCTGCCGTGTCGCGCACCACCGAGTGAGGGAGTTGCGCCGCGTTGCCTGCCGCGTCCGTCGCCACCAAGTTGAACGTCCGCTCCCCTTCCGCCAACGGCAACGGCCCGGCACTCCACTGACTGCCCACCAGCGTCGCCGCCTGCCCGTCGACGGTCACCGCAACGGCACCGGAGACCTCGCCCGACAACGTCACTTCCGCGGCCGCCGTCACCGTACCCCCAACCGGCAACGTGGGGCCGAAGGCCGGCGGAGTGGTGTCGATCTCAAGCGACAGCGATGCCGTCGTCCGGTTGCTCGCCGCGTCCGTGGCGGTCACTGCCACCTGGTGCAAGCCGTCTCCGGACACCGTGCCACCGGAGGTGAAGATGGCACCGTCCACGGTGGCCACTACGTCCACCGGCGGCGACGCGTCGGTGGTCTCGATGGTCAGCGTCACGGGTCCGGCAAACAGCTCGCCGCCGAGAAGCTCAACACCGCCCTCGAGAATTCGGATCTCCGGTGGATCGGTGTCCTGAGCCGCAACGGGCACGGCAAATACCGTTAGAAGCAGAGCGATAGCGAGCGGCGCGAGCCGCGGCGAGAAGATTCGGGTCATGGTTGGATCACCTGCGAGTTGGCATCGATGTCGAAGATCCCGACTTCAGCGGAATCCAGGAATTCCAGTACCGCGCCGCCGCGCACGGTCACTTTGTCGAATTTGTAAACTCCCTCGTAGGAGTCGCCGACGGAAATCTGCCCGACCGCGTCGGCGAGCAGCACTCGGCGCCGATCCGGCGTCTGATCGACGACCAGGAAGTCGGAGCCGGCGATCCGCACGGTCATGCCGACAACGCCACGGTCGAACAGGGCCGCCGGATCCTGCGGCTCGATCCAGAGATCCGAAGGCACCGCGGCATCCGCCTCGATGAGGCCCACCAGGCCGTTCCCCAGGGCAGGCAGAGGCGTGTTGGGTAGCTCGGTCCCGGTACAACCGGACCAGTGCTCGACCCGCAGTTCGCCGTGGGTCATCGAAGGTTGCCAGAGATACACCGTTCCGGAGGCTGCGCATCGGTAGAGATGCCAAGAGCAACTGTAGAAACCATTACCAAAGGCTTGGATTTGGCTTGCCGGATCAAAGCCCGACAGACTGCCCACGCGGACCGCAACCCGGCCACCACCGCCAGCCCCGACCGTGCTCCAAGCGCCACAAGCTCGGGCATAGCCTCCGTTGACGTACACGCGACCGGCTCCGCTGAGCGAGGCCGCATCGATCGAGACGGTGCCACCCGCTCCGGCCGACTGCCCGGCATCGTTGCTGTAGGAACCGTCGGCCATCAGGTCGCCGTCGAGAGTGACGCTGCCAGCCACGATCTCGATCACCCCGCCGCCGGCCAGCCCATCCCCAGCACCGTCGTTGTCGAAGCCTCCTCCACCACCGGCCAAACTCGGTAGATAGACACTGTCGAAAACCTCTCCAGCAGGGCCGAAGGCAAGGTCCCAGGGCGAGCCCAGGCCGCCATGGCTGCCACCGGCGTCGAGCAGAGAACCCTGCACTCCGGCCGGAGCCCCACCATCGGGAGCGGCCGGAGTGCCGCCGACATATCCCTGCCCTCGAACGTCGACCACGGCTCCCGCCTCGACCGTGAGGCTGCCGGGAGCTTCCAGTCGGAGCGTCCCGGTCTCGGCCGGAACCACCACGGCTCCCGCTCGAATGGTCAGGTCGTCAGCGATGACCGGTCCGGACAATTCCGCCGCACCGTCGACTTCCATCTTGGCCGCCAGGACCGGATCGCGAGCCAGCAAACCCGCTCCAGACATCAGATCGATCCGGTCGAACCGGTATTCGCCGCGGTACGAACTCGCACCGGTGACGCCGCCGGCTCCGGCCAGCAAGGTGCGGCCGGCGGCGTCGAGATCGACCACCCGAAAGATTCCGATGGTTTCTCCCCCAGCGTCCTCCAGTGCCATCCAGGCGCCCTGCCAGCGAGGTCGGAAGGGTCCGGAACCGGTGACCCAAGCGTCGGTGCCGGCTGGGGCGAAGGCCGTTACCACCCCGGAGCCGAGGGCCGGCAGCTCGGTGGTCGGACCATCCCCCCGGTCCAATCCATTGGGCTCCTCGCCGGCATCGATCCTCAGGTCACCGTAGGTATGGTCCGCGGTGGTGACGTACACGGTCCCCGTCCCGGCATACCGATAGATATTCCAGCCGCAGCCGAAGAAGGGGTTGCTCACGGCCTGCACTTGCGTCTTGGGATCGAAGTCGGTCAGGTCGTCGACCCACAGGGCGATGCGACCGCCACCGCCCGCACCGACGCCCTGGTGGCCCGCACAGGAACGGACCCAGCCGCCGACGGCGCTGATGTTGCCGGTGCCGGACAGCCGGTCGGCTCGGATGGTCACCGAACCGCCGGCTCCCGCACTCTTCTCATCGGCATTCGAAAGGTGACCGGTCGCGACGATGTCGCCATCGACCAGCACTTCCGTCGCCTCCATCCAGACAGCGCCACCGCCGGCGCCGCCGTCTCCGAAGCCATCGCCGTCCAAGGCGCCGCCGCCACCGGGCAATTGCGGCAGGTAGACGCTGTCGTAGACCTCCCCAGCCGGACCCGCTGTCAGGTCCCAGGGCGAGCCGAAACCACCGTGGCTACCGCCCGCGTCGGGTTGCGAACCGGCGATCCCAGGCGGCGCCCCGCCCACCGGCGCGGCCTGAGTACCGCCGCCGTACCCGAGCTCCGCGACGTCGATCTGTGATCCCGCTTGCAGGCGGACTTCGCCGGTGGAGACCGACAGTAGCTCTCCGGCCTCGCCCCGAACCACGGCTCCCGACAGCAAGATGAACGAAGCTGGAGAAATCGCCTCGGAAACCGTAAACGTACCCGAACCGAGAGTGACATGAGTTCCATCGACCGCTGAATCGAGGCTTTGGTTGCCGGTGAGAACGGGACCGGCCGGAGCCCGAACCGGATGCTCTACGGCACCGACATTGCCGCCAAAGTCGCGCGCCTCGATGCGCAAGGTGTAATGGGTGCCGACCGGTGCATCGGACGGCACCAACCAATCGAAGCCAGCGGCCACTACGGTTTCTCCGGACAGGCTTTGCTCCTGCTCGACCACGCCTCCGACGACGAGGGCGTAGCTCTGTAGCGCCTCTTCGTCGGTGGCGGTGAAGTCGAGGTGAACCCAAGTACCCGGCAGGAGCACTTCGTTTTTCCGCACCGAGGCGGAGTCGAGGGACACAACGGGCGCCGTCCCATCGCCACTCGCTCTCAGCGTGACGTCCACCGAAGCGACCGTCACCTGCCCGGAGAAATTGGTCACCTCCACGGTCAACGGGTGAGTCAGCGTCAGCGGCACCACCGGAATGGTCACCGGCCAGACGTAGGGCGCTACCGAGGTGGTGTACTCCATCCCAGCCAGAGTGAAACGCACCGAGGCGATGCCCAATTCGTCGGTCGCCGCAATCGTCGCATCGAAGGAATCGCCCCCGTAGAAGTCCGCTCCCGCCGACGGCGCCGTGATCGACAGCGTGGGCCGGTAGTCGGCCAACCACTCAGAGCCCGGTTCCACCGTCGGCGTTCCAGAGGTCCACACCGGATTGCGCGCGATCCCGCGGGCACCGCCACGGACGGTGACTTGGTCGAAGCGATAGAGACCCTGATAGCCGTCACCCGGTTGAGCACTCACCGGTCCCTGCGACTCGTCGAATTTCAGCCTTTGGCCGTCGTTGTCCGCCACCGTCCACAGCGATCCGGTGCTGCCATTGAAGTACAGCTCAGCGCCCGCAAGACCGTCGGGGAAGCTCGCCGCCGGATCGGTGATCGAGTCGGCCGTAACCGAGCCGACGGTCCCCGGCAAGAGGGCTGGCAGTTCGGTGAACTGGGTTGTCGCCCGGCCCTGGTTGTCGAGCAGGAGATCGCCCAATGGCTGGTGATCGAGCTTGAGGAAGATCGTGCCGGCGGCGCCGGTGGCTTCGTCGGTGGTACCGAGGCCGCCAGCGGCGGAAATCCGCTCCGGAAGATCCGCATTCCACGAGCCGGCATAGACCGCGACCCGGCCGCCGGATCCCGCAGCGTGCAGGCCGGATCCGTCTCCGCCGTCGGCTCGAAGAACACCTCCGCCGGTCACCGAGTCCGCATGAAGCTGGATCGAGCCGCCCGCGCCGGCCGCACCCCGCGTATCGGACGCCACACCGAGGGCGGTCACCGAGCCATCGACTACCGCCCGGCCGGAACTATCGATGCGCACGACACCCCCTCCCGGCATGGCGGAGGGACCACCGCCGCCGGAACCGGCCTCGGCAGGATCGAACAGCGTTCCCTGGAGTTCGCCGCCACCTTGGAAAAGCCCGCCGCGACCACCGTGGGAGCCTCCCTCGACCGTCGAGCGCGAGGGAGAACTGATCCGGAAATCGTCGTAGTAGCTGTGAACGTTGCCGCCGCAGTACAGCGCCACCGTGCCTTCCGTATGGGTGGAGTCCGTCGCGGCGAGGACGAGCTCGCCGTTGACCCACGCTTGCATCCGGGAGCCCACCACTTCGATGTCCACTCGGTACCAGCGCCACTGCGCGTACGCCGCCGTCCGGCGAACCAACTCGATGACCCGACCGTTCTCGACCTTTTCCAGGATCTGGGCGCCGCCGCTAGCTCGAGACCAACGGAACCGGTAGTAATTGTCCGGATCCGACTGACGGAAGTGCAGGCCGATGTGGTCATCGTCCCCGGAGACCAGGTTCACCCCTACTCGATAGTCGGCACCCGGAACCGGCCCCAGCCACCGCGCATAGGTGCCAAAGCCATCTGGGTTGCGGTAGATATTGCTGGTCTGCTTGAGGTACTGGGCGTTGCCGTCGCGGAACCAGTTCGATGGACCCTCAGACGCTCCCGGCTGGTCGACGATCTCCCAGTCGTTGTTCCAAGAGTTGTCCTCGAAGTGGGCGGCAGCCTCCAACCCATCCTCGAGCGAGCTGACGATCAGGTCGTCGAAAACACTGCCGTCGTTGCCCGCACTGTACAGGGCGACTCGGCCGAAGGAATGACTGGTGTCGGTCGCCGTGAGCGCCGTCGTACCGTCGATCCGAACCTCGATCGCCGAACCCGAAACATCCACCTCGACCCAGTACCAAACCGACGAGCGATACGG
This sequence comes from Acidobacteriota bacterium, assembly GCA_039030395.1. NCBI lineage: Bacteria > Pseudomonadati > Acidobacteriota > Acidobacteriota bacterium. The sequence goes on along the minus strand of JBCCEF010000003.1, from coordinate 383,352 downwards.
AACAGAACTACTGGCCAAAAGGGTGACCTGTCCATCCTCAATCCGCTCGAGCCACTGGCCCGGAGTCTGACTCCCCCACCGGAACCTGTAATAGTTGTTCGCATCGACATAGCGGAACATCACACCGATCGAGTCGTCGTCGTTGGAGTTCATTCGCACCGCCAGTCGATAGTCCGCAACCGGCAGCTCCTCACCCCACAGCAAATACGTTCCCCAGGTCGCTCCACTCGTGTTGATGTTGGACTGCTGCCTGAGGTGAGTCCCGGAAACAACCCAGCTCGACGGCCCCTGGCTCGTGCCCTCATCCACCACCTGCCACTGATTCAGCGATGCCGACGTCGCGAAGTGATCCTCGGCGAAAATCCCAGTATCGGCAGCCGTCCTGTGCCCCCGGCCGTTGGCATCGATACCGCCGCCGCAAGCGACAAACAGATCTCCTGAAAGGGCCAGATCCAGTCGCTCGGTCGAGGCGAGATCGGTCGACTCCAGGTGGGTGACCACCGCGCCGTCGAGCACCACCAAGTTCGTGAAGCTGTGCGGTCCTTCGATCGTCAGCGTGCCGCCAGCCACGATCACCGCACCGCCATCCAGGCGGGTATCTCCCGCGGCGAGGAAGGTGTCCGCGGTCAGCACGGCCCCTTCCACCACGGTCACGTGCCGGGTGACTTCGGCCCTCGTTCCCGCAAAGCTGGTGGCTCGCACCGTGGCAGCGATCACCTGGCCGGAAACAGCCTCCAACGGAGCATTGAGGCGCAGCGAGTAAGGTGCTGCGAAGTCCGTCGCCACCGGCTGCGACGAACCGCCGATGAACAGCTCCACCTTCTCGATACCGTTCTCGTGAGTGGCATCGGCCACCACCTCGAGGCCGGTTCCGGGTGCCAACAATGCACCGTCCGACGGGCAGGCGATAGCCACCGACGGCAGTGAAGCGGATCCGAGCGGCAACAAGTGCACCGTCCGTTGCGCCGTGCCGACATTGCCTTCGGCGTCGGTAGCTGCCACCTGAATGAGGGCATCGCCCTCCTCGGTGACTGCTGGAGCCGCGACCGTCCACTCCCACGGCGGCGTCGTGTCGGTGAAAGTCTGGCTCCCCAAGGTGAAGACCACCGAGTCGATCGCGCTGGCATCGGTGACCGTCGCGGCGACAGCGATCGCTTCGCCTGACGTAAAGGCCGCACCTTCCGTCGGAGCGATGATCGCGATGGCGGGCGGATCGAGATCTGTGGAGGCCATCGACGACTCCGGTCCTACGGTCAGCGTTGCGACTTCGACACCGTCCTCCAGAGTCAGATGACCTCGCGTCACCACCACTTCGTCGAACTTGTACACCCCGACAAAGGCATCGCCGACGGAAACAGCGCCGGAGGCTCCGCCGAGCAGGAATCGGCGCCGATCCCCCGCTTCGGCCAGGACCGGGTAATCCACTCCCTGGATGCGTGCGAACACCCCGACGACACCCAAGCCCACCCGTTGATCCGGATCTTGCGGCTCGACCCACAGATCCGCCGGGTGGTCGAGGTCCACCTCGACCATGCCGATCAACCCACGACCCAGGCTGGGCAATGGGGTCGGAATTGAACTGTTGCGTCCGGTGCCATTTTCGTCGAGCCCGTTGTCGACCAAGAGCTGTCCGTGGGTCGCTTCGGCGTCTCGCAGATAGACCGTGCCCGGCCCGGCGTAACGAGGATGCGACCAGCACAAGCCCCGCTCGCCTCCCCACGCCCGGGTCTGAGTCGCGGGATCGAAGCCGCTCAGACCATCCACATGCAGGGCGATCCGGCCGCCACCGCCGCCGCCCATCGAACCGACCGAAGTACAACCCGGCGAATCGCCACCGGAGGCATCGATCAGACCGCTGCCGGCCAGGGAACCGACCCGCAGGAGCACCGTTCCGCCACCACCACCGGACTGCGCCGCGGTCTCGCCACCTCGCGCCCGGAGCTCACCATCGAGCAGCAGCGAAGGCGTCTCAATCTCGATCACGCCGCCCCCCGGCTGTCCGGGAGCAGACGTGCTGAACCGGCGGGGACCGCCACCGCCGCCCGCGAGCTGGGGCCAGAAGACGCTGTCGTAGCTTTCCCCTACCCCATACCCGGTCTGGGTCGCCTGACCCAAGCCTCCATGGCTGCCACCCACCCCTGCGCTCGACGGCGAAACCTCCGCTGGGGCATAGCCGAACCACTCCCAATGCGCTCCCCCGGCGAAGCCTTCGCCGGTCACATCCACCACGGCGCCGGCTTCGATCACCACCGAGCGAGTCGCAACCATCCGCACGACCCCGCCCGTAGCGGGACGAATCACCGCACCGGCATGCACCACAACGTCGGCGGCATGTACCTCTCCTTCGAGCTCGACCTCACCCCTAAGATCCACCCTCGTGCCGCTCACCGGGTCGCTGGCTTCGAGCCCCGCACCGTGGAGCAAATCGATGCTGTCGAACCGATATTCACCCCGGTACTCAGCAACCCCAGACAAGCTACCGGCGTCGCGCAGCAGGAGGCGCCCGGCCGCGTCGACGGACAGCACTTCGAAGGCACCGAGCTCGAGCCCGGCAGCATCCGACAGGGTCACCCAGGTGCCCAGCCACCGCACCGCCCGGGGCCCCTCAGCGGCCGTCAGCCACGCATCCGCACCCTGACCTTGGAACGAAGCCACGGAACCCGCGCCGAGCGCCGGCAAGGGCGTGGTCGGCCCTGAGCGCTCGGCACCGTTCTCGTCGAGACCGTTGTCGACCATCAGACGACCGTAGGTCGACGTGTTATCGCGCAGATAGACCGTTCCTGGCCCGGCAAATAGGGAATGCGACCAACAACGGTCTCGGCGGCCACCCCACGCCCGAGTCTGTGTCACTGGATCAAAACCGCTCAAGTCATCGGCCTGGACGGCGATTCGGCCGCCGCCACCGCCGCCCATCGAGCCGACCGCAGTGCATCCTGGGGAGTCGCCACCGGAGGCATCGACCAGACCGCCGCCGGACAAGGAGCCGACCCGCAGGAGTACCGTGCCCCCGGCACCGCCGGATTGCCCCGCGGTCTCACTGCCGCGAGCGCGTAGCGTCCCATCGAGCACGAGAGACGATGCCGCGACCTCGATGACTCCACCACCGGGCTGCCCCGGAGCAGCCGTGTTGAAACGACGGGGGCCGCCACCGCCCCCCGCGAGGGTCGGCCGGTAGACACTGTCGTAGCTTTCTCCCACCTCATAGCCGGGCTGAGTGGACTCGCCCAAGCCGCCGTGGCTCCCACCGGCACCCGCAGCCGACGGCGAAACCTCAGACGGCGCATGGCCGAACCACTCCCAATCGGCTCCTCCGGCAAACCCTTCGCCGGTCACATCCACCACGGCACCCGGACCGATGACGGCCGACGAGACGGCAGCGAGCCGCAGCCAGCCCCCCGGGGCATGCCGAATGTCGGAACCGACCCCGACAAAGATGTTCTGAGCGGCAACGTCGTTGGCGAGGGCGGACGACCGCGGCGCGAAGATCACGTCGCCACCGGCGGACAGAGAGGTCCGCCCTTCTGGCCCATGCCGCACCTCCGCGCCACACTGAACCCGGATTTCTCCGCTGGCCGTCAGGTCGAGGTCCGTGAAGCCTTCCGGCGGCTCGATGGAAGCCCCACCCACGACGCGCAGCGAGGCGAAAGCTAGAGGGTTGCGGACCAGGAAGATGCCTTCCGCGAGGGTGATGTCCTCTCCGTCGTAGGGACCGAGCAAACTCCGCCCACCGACCAGGATCGTACCGGTCGGGACCGATACCACGAGATCATGGACCGACAGATTGCCGGCGAAGTCTCGGGCTTCCAGCCGAACGCTGTAGCTGGTTCCCGGAGAGGCTCCGGTCGGAGGCGTCCAGGGGAAGATCGCCGAGCCGCGGGCCAGGTTGACCGGGCTTGCCGAGCCAATCTCGACACCATCGACGAAGGCGGTCAAGCTTTCGATCGCCTGGTCGTCCTCTGCCTCGACACCGATCCCGATCTCGATGCCCGGCACCACCGCGTCGCCGTTGAGGGCACAACCGGCCCAGGTCTCCGGCGTCGAAGCGTTCACCAACGGATCGACCTGAATGTCTCGAGTCGTCGACGCCACATTGCCGTGAATATCGACCGCTTCGATAGTGAGACTCACCGTCTCGGCCGAGGCCACCATCGGAGCTAGCGCGGTGATCTCGAAGGGCTCGCTTTCGTCGGAGAAGGTCCAGTCGTTCACCTGCACCGTCACCCTCGCCACCCCCCACGAGTCGGTCGCATCCACCTGCACCGGCACATCGTCTCCGGCGGTGAAGCTGTTGCCCGCCGGCAAGATGACGCTGGCAATGTCCGGCGGCGTTGTGTCGAGGGTCCAGAAAGTCGTGATGACGGGAGTGGTCATCACGTTGCCTGAGCCATCCTCGAGACCCTGGATGGTGAGCTGGTATTCGCGGTCCGCAGCCAGGCCGCCCACCGGGGTCACCACCGCTTTGCGACCGTCGGCAATCTGCAACCAAGTGGTTGAAACCCCAGTACCGGTGGTCCGATCGGTGAGCTGGAGGGAGCTGCCGTTGAGGGAGGCAGGGACCACCGGCTCCGAAAACGTCAGATGCATCTGGGTATGGACCGGTAGCTGGATTTCTCCATCGCGCGGCAACACGTCGATCACCGTCGGTGGAGTGACATCCACAGTGGTGAAGATGGTACGCGCCGGCTCGAACAGCTGCCGACCGGCCGGGTCATAGGCATCTTGGACGGTGACCTGGTAGCTGGTGTGACTGGCGAGCGGCGCGTTCGGGGTGAGGACCAAAGTCGCATTACCCTCGATCCAGCTCGCGCTATAGGCGACGGTCGCACCGGACAGGCTGCGGAAGCTGACCCAGGCGTTGGTGAAGCGCGCCACGTCCAGCGGCTCGCTAAAGCGGATCGTGACCGTACTGGCGAGCGACTGATCCACCGAGTACAGCGCCGGCAGGAGTTCGATCACCGCCGGATCGGCGTCGTCCATCACCAGTGTGCCCACGTCGACCAAACCACCATTGGCCGCGAGTGTCCCTCGAGCCCGAGCCGTGCCCGGCCCGAAGCGCTCTTGGACGAATATCGCGAAGGAACCGAGCGGAGCCGCGTCGAAACGGAAGCTGCCGTCGGCCGCTGCGAAGGTTTGGCTCGTGCGGCCGGCGATGGTCAGTACCACCAGCGCTTCTTCGGCCGGGGTGGTGCCGTCGGAAAGCAGCACCACTCCTTCCACGGCGCCCGAATCAGCGAGCTGCACCGTGAGCGGCACCCGCTCCCCTTCGAAGGTCAACGTACCCTCCGCCGAGCCACCGAGCCCGGTGGCCGGACTGCTGGCCCAGGTGGAAAGGTGTCCCTCACCGACCTGGGTGAAGAGCGCCGTGCCCGCCGCTCCGGTGGACGCCGAGAAGGCACCCTGCCGGTAGAAACCCGAGCTGCGCAAGCCGACATTGGCCCCGGCGACCAGGTTGCCGAAGCTGTCACGAACGGTCACCTCGGCCTCGCCGATGGGACGCATCGTCACGTCGACGGTCACCAGCTCGCCTTCACTTTCGAGACGACCCGTGGCCTCACCACGGTGATCGCCGCCGACCTCGTGCGCCTCGATGCGGAAGCTGCGGCCAGCGATCAGCCCGTCGAAGGTGTACGGATTGTCAAGGGTTGCACCCACCACCTGACCATCCTGGTAGATCAAGGTGTTGACGCTGGCAAAGGGTCCCGTCGGTGCGCCCGGCGGATTGAGCACCGTGCCGGTCACCGAGCCCGAAGCTTCGAGGACCAGGTCCACCGTCACTCGTTCGCCTTCGGCGTTGATCGACCCGCTGCCCGAGGCACGGCGCCGACCTTCGGGTTCTCTCGTGTCGAGGCGGAAAGTGCTCTCGGGGATCCCCAAGAACTCGAAATAGCCTTCAACATCGGTCGACGAGTAGGTCACAAAGGGCACCAACGAGTGCACCGCAGCGCGGATCGTGGCCCCGGGCACGCCATGGCCCGAACCCGGATCGGAGAGATGCCCGTCGATCTCCCCGCGCACTTCGAGGGTGACATCTGCCTCGCGCACATGCTGGTTGAACTCGACCCAGGCACCTTCACGCTCCCCGTGGCGGCCAGTGGCCGGATCGAACACCCAGACGCGATACTGACCAAGGGGCAAAAGCTGGAAGCGGTAGGTGCCATCCGCTGCCGCCGTGAGGCTGTCGAACAAACCGTGACCGTGGCGATAGATCGAGACCTGCACCGAAGGCACCGGCTCTCCGGTCAGCGGGGAGAGCACCCGACCGACGATCTCACCGGTGGCCTCGAGCTGGAGAAGGGTATAGACCTCTTGACCCTCGGAGGCCAGCTCGACGGTCGCTTTGCTGCCCAGTCCACCCAGGGAGGGTGCCTTGGCAGCCAGTGACACGGTGCCCGCAAAGATGTTGGTAAATCGGAAGCTGCCCTCGCCGTCGGCGTTCTGGGTGACCCAACGTCCGGGGAAGGCATGCTCGCGCAATGTCACCACTGCGCCGGGCACCGGGTTGCCGCTGGCGTCCTCGACGAAGCCCGAGACGGTGCCTTGGCGCGGCATGACGATCTCGATGTCGAGTTCTTGGCCAAATCGATTGAACCGCACCCAACCACGGGCCCGGCGGAAGAGGCTGCCGGAAGTGATTTCGGCCTCGATGGGAAAGCGCCCTCCCACCGGCGGCACCAGTTCGAAGGTCACCCGACCTTCCTCATCGGCGATCAGGTCGTAAAGCGAGAAGGCCGGGTGCTGCAGGTCCACTCGCGCACCCGGCAACGGGGTTTCGCCGTCCCAATCGAGCACCTGCACCCGAATCGTCCCGTTCTCTTGAAACAGAACATCGTGTTCCGCAACCTCGCCGTGGAACACCAGATCGCCGTGAATCCTTCGCTCACCGTGGAAGGGATTGGAAACATGCAGGGAGTACGGCCCCACCAAGGCGTCGGGGATCTCGAAACTACCGTCAGCGGCCGTCTCGATCGTGTGCGGTGACCAATCGAGTCCCACCAACCCTTCCTGCACCACCGTGGTCCGATAGGTCACCAGCGACTGGACGCCGACCAGGTCGCCACTCGCGTTCTCGAAGCGAACCGTGCCACGGATACTGCCCTTCTTGAACCGAAGGCCGACGAACGGGGTCTCGCCCTCGAACCGAATGGTGACCGTCTTGCTCGCCCCAGCGGCGCCGTCCACCGCGTGGAGCTCATAGGAGCCCGGGGCGAGTTCGGGGAGAGTGAAGCGTCCAAGCGCATCGGTGGCTACCTCATGCCACCACCGGCCACCACCGGTCGCAATGTGCACCAAGGCACCCGGCACCGGGTCGCCGGAAAAGCCCAGCACCTCGCCGGAAATACCGCTGCCCACGGACGCACCCGGGAAGATCAGGTCACGGAAAGTCACCGCACCGCCACCGTTCACGGTCACCGCCGCGGAGGCTTGCAGTTGGCGGTCGAGGTCGGCCGCCAGCACCGTGCGCTCACCGGCGAACACACTATCGAGCTGGTAGAAGCCAGCCGCGTCGGTCACGGTAGAAAACGGCGTACCGCTCACCCACACCACGGCACCCGCCACCGGCACTTGGCCGGTAATCTCTTGCCGGTAGACCGTCCCTTCAACGGTTCCCCGCTCATCCGACAGCAAGAGGGCGATGTCGTTGACCTGGTCCGCGGCAATGTCGAAGAAAACTTGCGCTCCCGAAAGCCCAGTTTCGCCATCGAAAGCTTCGATCTCGGCCCGGCCGGCAGGCACGGTGCCGAAATCGAAACTGCCATCGAGATCACTGTTCTCTACTCCGGCGAGTTCACCGTCGACATAGAGAGCCACATAGGCATCGAATACCGGGGTGATTCCGTCGGCCTCGAATACCGTGCCCTGCACGTCGCCGGTCGAATCGTCGGGAGAACGCCGGATGATGACCAAGTCGCGCTCCACCACCGAACCGGCGGTGGGTAGTTCGACGGTTTGGAAGACAGAGCTACCTTCGCGGTCCGTCGCCGCCAGGCTCACCGTTCCGACGGGAACTCCACTGACCTCATAGCGACCGTCAGCGAAAACACGCGCCTCGCTGCCCTCAAAGAACACCGGGCTGTACGCCACAACCCGCGGGCTCTCGGGTACCGTGCCGTCTTCGTAGCTAACGCGGCCGCGCAGGGTGCCACGGCCCAGCATCAGGATGTCGAGCTGCTGGCTGCCTCCGGCAAAGCGCATCCGCCCACGGGCGTCGCCACGATAGCCGCTCACCGGGTCGGTACCCACCAACGTGAACACGTCGGAGCACCTCGTCTGGCGCACGTAGTCGAAACTGAATCGGCCAGCAGAGTCCGCCCGCACCGCCGCCGTCTTGTGGCGCCGGCACGGCGTTGGGTAGTGATAGAAGAAATCCACTTCGTAGAGTTCAACCAAAGCAAACGGAACCGGCTGGCCATCGGGTCCGAGAACGGTGCCCTCGACCTGGGTCCCCGGCTCGGTGACGGTGGTCGTCACCGGCAGCGTGACCCCCGAGAGAGTGGCGCCGGCAACACTCGAGAGATCACGGATGGTCAGGGCGTGCGCAACGTAGGGACTGATCGGATTGTCGAAGATCACCCGCACGATACGGCTGTTGCGCAGTCCCTCAAAGGGATTCTCCGCCACCGTCTCAAAGTGGTTGGCAATGTCCTCTTCGACCGGCACCAGACCGCCGTTGGATACTTTCCCCGGCAAGGAGAATCGGCCTGGATCGAGGGGCAACAAGCTCGCGAGATCGAGATCTTGGGTCAGGAGCACATCGACGATGTGACCGGAAGGATCTTCCTCGGCGTTCTGCACCGCCGCCACCGCCGTGAAGGGTCGCAGCGTCAATGTGGAGACCGCGCCGGGGATCTCCTCGTTGACCAACCCATCGCCGGTGCGGTCGACGAACAACGTAAAGAGACTGTCGCTGGGCGCGAAGTCGACGATCGCCAGGCCGCCAGGGGGCAAGGCGATCCCTGTGAAATCGACCCATCGAGAGCCGCCGGCACCGTCGGGCAACCACAGAGTCAGCGTGTCCGCCGATCCGCCCTCAGCCGTCAAGCGGACCTGGTAGCCACCGGCCTCGGCACCGGCAAGCAACGCCATCTGACCTTCGGCACCGAGACCGTAGAGGTCAGCGAAGGACAGCTCGCGAATGCGCAATGGATCGCTGCCCTCTCCCGAAAGCCGGTCGCCGGTCGTTCGACTGGCGACTTCCAGCCGTGCCGCCGAACCCTCGACGACCGCACCGGCCAGAGGGCCGAGAAACGAAGTCGTACGAGCAAAGCGCTCGAAGGCGGCGCGCCCGGAGGTCGCCGCCGCTTCCGCAGCGAAGGTGTGCGCCAAAGCACTTGCCCAGAAGCCACCACGCTGGGTGATCCGACGTAGCTCGTCCCATTCCCAGTCGCGATCGCGGGCGCCAGCCCACTCGGCAGCCACCACCGCCAAGCTGTCGAAGGAGTCTTCGCCGAGCGCCACATGCCGACCGGCCTGCGCCAACCAGTAGGCTTTCTCATCGATCTGCTCCCGCGACAGGCGAGGCAAGCCCGAAGTCGTCGCGGACTCCGGAGCGCTCGATAGCGAAAAGCCGAGACCGAGCAAGCCCAGCGCGTGGCGCTGCACCGCCGCCGGCAGCTGCTCAACGGAGCGCGGCAAGATCAACGCATCGGGCGACAGCGGTATGCCGGCATCGCCGACCCCCACCGTCAGCTCGAAGGTGGGATCGATCAGGCTACCGCTCTTGACCGAGGTCGCCACCACCCGACCGGTGCGCAGAGAACGCAAACCAAACTCAACCACTTCGGACTCCGCAGGTGGCAGCGAAGGAATCGTCTGCTGCCCCGAGGTCAGCAATTCCACTCCCGACAGCCCGCCGGGGGGCAACGAAACGGACACCAGATTCAGCGGCTGACTCGAGGTGTTCGTCACCGTGACGGACAGTTTGTACTGCTCGTCGTTGCGCACCACATCCGGATGGGTGACGGTCATCGCCAAGGTTGGATCGCGCACCACCACCGCACCGCGGGCCAAACCGGTGACCCGCTCCACGCCTCCGGGGAGCCCGTCGAGCACCCCTTCAAGCTGGAATTCGACAACGTGGGTTCCCTGCTGACGACCCTCCACCACCACCTCGGCCTGGCCTTCGGCCTGGGCGATCAAGAACGTCAGATCATCCCCCGTACCCAGCAGACCATCGGGCCCCGGCACTCGCACCGGCACCGGCACCCCGAGGGGTGTCGGCGGCTCGGTCTCCGCCATTCGCAAACCCGGCGGCAGGATCACCCGGGCCATCAGGTCGCGAATCACCAATGGATCACCTTCGGGTGCGTCGTTCTTGGCCACCAGAACCACGGAGAAGAACTGGTTGAGAAGCGAAACTTCCGAGGGGAACAAGATCACCCCCGGCAGACTCACCGGCTCGTCTTCGAAACAGCCATCGGCGTTTTGACAACCACCGGTCAACCCACTAGCACCACCACCGCCAGAAGATTCCATCTGCAACGTAAAGGGAGCCATCTGCGGCGGTTTGAAGCGCGGCGAGGTGGTACCGCTCGACGCTCCAAATTGCGGGCTCGATTGCCCCAAGACCGTCAGCGTCTCACCCGGATTGAGCGCGTTGTAGAACACCGGCAGGTTGTAGTCGATGATCTCGCCATCGACAGCGAAACCGAAGGTGAAGTTGAAAGCGCGGAAATTGTCGTCGCCCAGAACGACACCGTAACTGCGGACCTCGTCGAGGGTCAGAGGCCGCGAGCTGACTCGCGTGACCAGCACTTGCGTCACCAGGATGGCGGCGTCCCGCGGCTCGGCATAGGAAAGAAGCTCACCATCCTGCATCAGCCGGATGTTCTCCAACCGATATTCGCCTTCGAGGGCCAGCCGCGGAATTCGGAATGGCTCGCCGGGAGAAGTCGACAGGCTGAGGAATCCGGAGATCTCCGGTCCGGACAGCTCACCGACCACAACGAGATTCGAGGGAAGAACGCCGTTGGATGGATTCCAGCCGACCAGTGACGTTTCGACAATCGTCGGCGTCGACAGCGGAACCGTCTGGCTCTCCGGTGAAGCGGCGAGGCGAGCTCCAACAATGGAAAGGCGCCCACTACCCAGCTCTTGCGCCGAGGCAGAAAGGCTAGCGGAAAGAGCGAAGGCTATGAGGCCCAGGGCCCCGCACAAACCCTGGACACCTCGATTCCGGCAACGAACTACCGCTAAGGCTTCCCTGATCCACTTCACGTTCACCTCGCTCCCCAGCAGCAAGAGACCGGCCCGACATCCGTTGAAGGATTGCTCGGGCTAGCTAGAGTCAACTTTCCGCCGATTTGAGGCAAACCCTGAATGACTACGAGGCAGGAGACCTTCAAAAAAGCTTCGAAAAACCTTCCCGTCTTCTCAGAGCCGTGGATTCCCGCCCTTGTTGCAGAGTCAGCAAGAAACACGACTCCCGGAGGGCCTGGAATGAGCTACAAAGTAACTGAGAAGAGAGTCATTGAGACCCTTTTTCTATTCATGCACTGTGAAATGAGTTTCGAGGACCGTTGGGCGAAGGTCTCGCCGCCATGTCTCGTTCCGTGCCTTCCAAAGGTGATTCCCGACAATTATAATTACTTACCACTCAGCTTATATAATCATTCCGCCATCCGGATCGATTCGCGGCATGGAACCTCTCGAACACCAATGTAAAGATTCAATACCCGCCCCGTTTCCTCTCTAGCGTGGTGTCGTTGCTGCGGCTCCGAGGGGCACGGAGGCGGCAGACCAGCGCCTGATCGCAAGAAGGGTCAAGACTTTCGCAGCCGTCTGAGCGACAATGCAGACGATGCCTAGTCCGCTCGAAGAACTTCTGCCGCTCTCGCTCGACAGTCTGAGGTCGATGGCGAGTGCAAGAGCCTCGCCGAGCCTTGCTGCTGGACGTCCATCGCAAGCAAACTACAAAAAACAATGTTGGGAGGATCTGAAATGAGCTACGAAATCACCAAGAGAACACTCGCGGAAACTCCGTTTCTTTTCATGCGAAGCGAAGTGAAACAGGAGGCCATTGCCGAAGCTCTCGGCACCATGTTCGGTTCGGTATTTCAATACGCCATAGCGCAGGGCATCCCCTTCGCGGGCCCGCCGACTTCCCGCTATCCCTGCTTCGGTCCAGGTCTTGTCACGATTGAAGCGGGCATGCCGATCGCTGGACCAGGAGAGGGAGAGGGCGAGATCCAGCTCGGCTCTCTCTTCGGTGGCGAAGTGGTAACCACGATTCACAAGGGCTCATACGACAGTCTGGGTCAAGCCCACGAAGCGATCCAGAACTGGCTTGAGGACAATGACGAAGAGGTCGGCGGCGCCCCATGGGAGGTCTACCTGACGGATCCGGGCGAAGTGCCGAATCCCGCCGACTGGCTGACCGAAATCAACTGGCCCCTCAAGGGAGCGTAGGCACGCGCCGAGAAGGCTAGGGACGCAGTTGGTATCCTAGGGGAGCATACCTACTTACCCAGACGCTCGAGATGGAATTATCTGTTGACTGTGTAGCGCTCATGCCTCAGCGGAGATTTGAATCATGCATCGCATTCCGTCAGCTAGTGCCCTTCGCCTCACCTCGTTTCTGTGCCTTGGGCTGGTCGCCCTGCCCGTCACCGGCCAGATTGCGCTCGAACTCGACGCTCTCGAAAGCACCCCGACTCGAGCATCGGCCCATCAGCCGGTGGAGCTGTGCTTCCAGTCGGTCTACCTGGAGGGCGAGCCGGTGCTCAACTGGACCTTCAGCCGCAACGGCCGAGAGCTCGCCGCCAAGAGCGGATTCGCCGCCGGCAAACTCGATGGCTCCGGAGCGACCTGCTTCACCGCGCCGCCGGTGGAAGACGCCGGCCGATGGCAGAACTGCCAGGAGCCGCCGAAGGAGTTCACGGAGGTCTACGACGTCATGGCCAAGATCGACACCGCCGGCGCGACGACGGACGATCCAGCCCACCAGTACGCCGGAATGGAGGGCCAAACCCGCTTCACCCTAGTGCGCGAAGCCGAGATCGAGGAGCGGCCGGCAGCGTGCGAGGACGGTGAGTGGAACTGGGCCTTCAAGGCCGGCGAACTGACCTGCAAGAAGCTGCCCTTCCCGGTGACCTTGCCGGGCTTCACGGAGAAAGTGGAGATCTACAACGACGGCATCCAGATGAAGGTCTCCGGCAGCAAGTCCGGCGACACGCTGGTGGTGGTGCGCCAGGGGAAGGACGTCCGGGTCAGCGGCAAGACGGTGCCGAACTTTCAGGGCTCGAAGACAACTTCTGACCTCTTCGAGGGCGCGGCGGACCTGCGGGCGCGTTACTCCATCAACGTCCTATCCGACGACCGCATGTCGGGTACCCTAACGGTGAAAGACGCCGCCTACCAAGGCGACGTTTGCTCGATCCAATGGCCATTCGAGGTGCGGCGGGCGGACTGATCCACCCTCGATTCTGGAGGCTGACGTCGGGCATCGGACTCATTGACCTAATAGGCCGCGAGTCCATCCCATTCCCTATGGAAAGTCAGGAGCAGCCCATGGCCTTGATCAAACTCTTCGCCCAGGAGATGAAGCACGAAGCCGCCACCACCCGTCGGGTCCTAGAGGTGGTACCGGAAGAGCACTTCGCCTGGAAACCGCACGAGAAGTCCATGTCCCTCGGCCGCCTGGCCGGGCACATCGCGGAGATCCCCGGTTGGGGACCGGATACGTTGCAGGCCGATTTTCTGGACCTCGGTGGCGACGACGCCTATCAGCCCTTCCATCCCGCCACTCGAGCCGAGCTGCTCGCAGGCCACGACCGGGCGCTAGAGACGTTCTTCGGCTCAACCCAGGGCGTGACCGATGAAGACCTTTCCCGAAACTGGCAACTCCGGATGGGAGACCACATCGCCGTGGAGGCGCCGAAAGCGGCGATTTTGCGCTCCTTCATCCTCAGCCACGTCGTGCACCACCGCGGGCAGATGTCGGTGTTTCTGCGCCTGCTCGACGTGCCCGTACCTTCGGTCTATGGACCTTCGGCGGACGATCCCGGTTCTTTCGGCTGACCCTCAGGTCTCGATCTGGCCTCCATCGAAGGCGATGGGGGCCGCCAACACGGCATCCGGTATGCCGAAGGCGTCAACCAGCGGCACCGCTTGCTGGCGCGCTTCGAGGCACAGGGCGTTGACCAGGTCGCGGATAGCCTTGGCCTTGTTGCTCTCGAAGTACCCTCGCTCCAAGAACCAGGCCCGGTCCTGCTCCAGCCGGTGCAGGGCGTAGAGGTCGCAAAGTAGCGAGAGCACCGCGCGCAGCTCCGGCTCCGGGGTGCCATCGACGGCCTCCGCGAAGCGGTCGAGCACGATGCGCTCGGCGTGGGCCTTTGCCAGGGCGACCAAATGATCTTGACAATCGATGAGGGCCTGCTGGCTCTCCATGCCGTCGTCGATCCGCTTCTTGAGGCGCTGGGCGACGGTGGCGAGCATGCGCTCCTCGCGCCAGCGGAAGGCGCCGCGCTGGAACTCGCGGTCGCGCAAATGGACCTCGTCGGTCTTGCGGGTGATGACGGGGTTGGTTTCCACCACATGGGTCGCCACCCGGCCGATCAGGTAGCGCGCCAGGCGCAGGGTGCTGAAGCTCCCGAACATGTGCCGATAGCCGCCGAGGAGGCTCTTGGCGACGAGCTGCAGGAGGACGGTGTTGTCGCCCTCGAAGGTGGTGAAGATGTCCGAGTCGGCCTTGAGGTCCGCAAATCGGTTGACCGCCAGGTAGCCCTGCCCACCGCAGGCTTCGCGACAGGTCTGGAGGGAATCCGTAGCGTGCCAGGTGGCGACGGACTTGAGGGCGGCGGCGAGGGTTTCGACCTCGCGGCGGGCCTCTCCCTTGGTGTCCTCGCCGGAGCCATCGGTTTCCTGCGAGGCGGCGAAGCGCTCGACCAGGTGATCGAGGGCAAAGTGCAGAGCGTAGGCCTCCGCGACCAACGGCATCAGCCGACGCTGGTGGGTGACGTAGTCCAGCAGACGGGTCTCGGGCTCACCCGGTGCGCCAAACTGTCGGCGCCGGTCACCATAGCGCACCGCAATCGCCAGGCCCACTTTGGAAGCCGAGAGGGCCGCCCGGGCCACGCTCACCCGCCCTCCCACCAGGGTACCCAGCATGGTAAAGAAGCGCTTCGAGGGACTGACGATGGGGCTGGTGTACTCGCCTTCGGCGGAGACCTGGGCGAAGCGATCGAGCAGGGCCTCCCGCGGCACCCGCACACGGTCAAACAGCAGACGGCCGTTGTCCACCCCGTTCAAGCCCAGTTTCTTGCCGCAGTCGCCGATCTCCACACCGGCCATGGGGTTTCCGCTCTCGTCCCGGATCGGCACCAGGAACGCGTGGACGCCGAACCCTTCGCCATCGATTTCGAGCTGCGCGAAGACCGTCGCCAGGCGGCCGTGGCGGGCGGCGTTGCCGATGTAGTCCTTGCGCGCCGCCTGCGTGGGGCTGTGGATCTCGAACTCGTCCGTCGCGCGGTCGAAGCGAGCCACCGTTTCGAGGTCCGCCACGTTGGAGCCGTGGCCGGTTTCGGTCATCGCGAAGCAGCCGGGTAACTCCAGACTCGCCGCCGCCGGCAGGTACTTTTGATGGTGCTTGTCGGTGCCGAGTTGATGGATGCTGCCGGCAAAAAGGCCGAACTGCACCCCGAACTTCACCACCAGGCTCAGGTCGCCGAGGGCCAGCGTCTCGAACACCGCCACGAAGGAAGCGATATCGCCCTTGCCACCCACTTCCTCGGGCAGGGCGAGGGCGCCGTAGCGGCGCTCTGCCAGGGTCCGGCAGCGGGCGAGCACCCACTCGCGGTACTCCTCCTTCGACACCTCCGCCGGCGGCTGCATCTCCGGCTGGGCGAGCAGCTCGCGAACTTCCTGGCGGAGCGCGTGGCGGTCGCCGTCGAGCCAGCGCCTCAGGGCGTGCGGCTCGAAGGCGGCCGCCGACGGCACCGGCTCGGGCACCACCGGCCGCTCCTTGACCACCAGCGCCCGGGTGACTTCGGCACTCGGCAACGACAACGCCGTCTCCAGGCGTTCTAGGGCCTCGATCTCCGCCGGCGCCGGCTCGTGGCCGCCCACCCGCGCCAGCTCCACCCCCAGTTCCGCCATCGTCCGCCGCTCCCCGAGGGAAAGCGAGGCCGACTGCCGGCGGATCGCACTCAACAGTTTCTGAAGTTCCTGGGCGGTGGGTGGACGCTCCGGATCGAGCCAGCGTTCGAGAGCGTCCTGACAGCAGTCCTCCAAACCCTCCACGGCGAGGGCCTGGTCGCCGATGGCGGCGATCTCTTCAGGGGTCAGCTCACCGTCCGCCCAGGCGACGTAGAAGGGCGGCAGGAAGGCGAAGAGACGCGGGTCTTCCGTCAGGGAATGGGCGGAACCGGAAGTGTCGGCGACGGCCATGGGAATCTCCTCAGGAGACTCTCCCGGTGGAAGACGCGAGAGAGATCCCTCCGATCTTCCCACAGGGTGGCGGCGCGCCGTGGACCCCACCCAGGCCGACGCCTGGAGAGTCCGTCTAGTCGCCGAGGAGAACGCGAACCCGGTCGATGACGTTCGGCACCGTGAAACCGAAGTGCTCCGCGACGTCGGCGCAGGTCGCCGAGGCGCCGAAGCCTTCCATGGCCAGGACGTCGCCTGCGAGGCCCACGTAACGCTCCCATCCCAGCGGGCTCGCCGCCTCGATCGCCAGCCGGGCGGTGATCCCCGGCGGCAGGACCGACTCTCGGTAGGAGCGCTCCTGGCGATCGAAGATCTCCCAGCAGGGCAGGCTCACCACCCGCACCGGCACGCCCTCGGCCGCCAGCGCCTCCGAGGCGGCGAGGGCCAGAGACACCTCCGAACCGGTGGCGATCAGGATGGCGCGGGGCGCGGCATCGGCCGGCGGATCGGCCAGCACGTAGCCGCCCCGCAGAGCGCCGTCGCGACCGCGGGCGGCCAGCTCCTCGCCAATCGGCAGCCCTTGTCGGGTGAGCGCCAGGGCCGTCGGGCCGGTGCGGTTCTCGATCGCGATGCGCCAGGCGGCGGCGGTCTCGTTGCCGTCCGCCGGGCGGACCACGGTGACGTTGGGAATCGCCCGCAGGGCAGCGAGCTGGCCGATCGGCTGGTGGGTGGGGCCGTCCTCACCGAGAAAGATCGAGTCGTGGGTGAAGACGGCGATATTCTGCAGGCCGGTGAGCGCCGCCAGGCGGGTGGGCGGGCGCATGTAATCCGAGAAGATCAGGAAGGTGCCGCCGTAGGGGATAAACAACCGGCAGAGCGAGAGGCCGTTCATGATTGACCCCATGGCGTGCTCGCGCACACCGAAATGGACGTTGCGCCCGCCCGGGTCGTCCAGGCTGAAGACACCTTCGTCTGCCAACCAGGTGTTGTTCGAGCCGGTCAGATCCGCCGACCCGCCGACCAGTTGCGGCAGATGCGGCGCCAGGGCATTGAGCACCTTGCCGGACGCCTTGCGGGTGGCGATGGGACCGTCCTCCGGGCCGAAGGCCGGCAGGGTGTTCCACAGGTCTGCCGGCAGGGTTCCGCTGCGGCGCGCTGCGAGTTCGGCGGCCGGTTCCGGGTGTTCGGCGGTGTAGCGCTCCAGCAGGCGATTCCACTCGAAGGTGCGCCGCGCCCCCCGCTCCGCCGCCTTCTCGAAGGCCGTTCGGGCCTCCTCCGGCACATGGAACCTCGGCTCCATCGGCCAGTCCAGAGCCTCTCGGGTGCGCCGCGCTTCATCCTCCCCCAGCGGCTCGCCGTGGGCCTTAGCGGTGTCCGCCCGGTTGGGGCTGCCGTAGCCGATGGTGGTGCGCACCAGCACCAGGCTCGGGCGTTCCGTCTCGGCCCGGGCGCTGCGCAAAGCGGAGTCGATCGCTTCGAGGTCGTTGCCGTCGTCCACCCGCTCGGTATGCCAGCCGCAGCCCTCGAAGCGGCCGGCCACGTCTTCCGAAAAGGCCAGATCCGTGGATCCGTCGATGGTGATTTCGTTGGCGTCGTAGAAAACGTTGAGCTTGCCCAGGCCCCAGTGGCCGGCGAGGGAAGCCGCCTCCGAGGCCACCCCCTCCATCAGGTCGCCGTCGCTGGCGATCACCCAGGTCCGGTAGTCGAAGATCGGAAAGCCCTCGCGATTGAACCGCGCCGCCAGCAACCGCTCGCCCATCGCTAGGCCCACCGCGTTGGCGAAGCCCTGGCCGAGGGGGCCGGTAGTCGTCTCCACCCCCGCCGTGTGGCCGTGCTCCGGATGGCCCGGCGTTTTCGAGCCGAGCTGCCGGAAGTTTTTAAGCTCCTCTATCGGCAGGTCATAGCCGGAAAGGTGCAGCAGCCCATAGAGCAACGCCGAAGCGTGGCCGCAGGACAGCACGAAGCGGTCGCGGTTGAGCCAATCCGGACTCGCCGGATCGTGGCGCAGGTAGCGGGTCCACAGCCAGTAGGCCAACGCGGCCTGCCCCATCGGCGCACCGGGATGGCCGGAGCGGGCGGCTTCGACCATGTCGATGGCGAGGAAACGCAGCGTGTTGATCGCGAGGCGGTCCGCGGACGCGGCCGTCGCCGGAGCGGA
This sequence comes from Acidobacteriota bacterium, assembly GCA_039030395.1. Taxonomy (NCBI): domain Bacteria; kingdom Pseudomonadati; phylum Acidobacteriota; species Acidobacteriota bacterium. Next base: position 364,832 of record JBCCEF010000003.1, on the reverse strand, counting down.
GGCTTGATTCATGGGCTCAGGATCCTCTTGGGGTCGGTGGCGGTCAAGCCTAGTCTAGTGGATTGCTCGCCGTTTCGCCGCCTCCCTGCAATGCCTCGCCCGCGGCGTCTTTGACTCCGCCTCGAGGGCTGCATAGAATGACGCGCCTGCCTCGCGGAGAGGTGCCGGAGTGGTCGAACGGGGCTGCCTGCTAAGCAGTTGTCCGGGGTAACCTGGACCGAGGGTTCGAATCCCTCCCTCTCCGCCATTCGCTTTCAGCTCATGACGGTTCGGGAGCGCTTCGGTCTGTAGATCGACAGCCCCCAGCTGTCGATCTACAGGGCGAATCTATGAAGCCCCCGATAACCAACCTCTCCGCCCATTTAGGAACACGCCATCGATTTCTTCTGCAGACTGAGTGGTTCGGCTCTCGCCAGGCGGGGCGGCAGTACCCCGAGTGACATTCTGCTGGACGAGGGTGCTCAAGCGCCCGATGTCTTCACGGCAGTCCGTAGAGCTTCAGCGAAATCCAGAACCAGGCACCGTTCGCCATTGCGAGCCAGGCAGCCGAAGCCAGCAAGAGACGCTTCTGGCTGCCTGGCACGAGGCGTACTTGGTCTGAGAAGAGACAGGCAACCCAGGGCACTATGCCCCAGAAGTACCACCCGCCCACCGCACCCCACACGTCAAAGAGCTGGCGCTTGCCGATAGCGAACAGAAGAAATCCTCCTGCGAAGACGACGAGGGCAACCGCATGAGCGAACCTGTTCTCGCCGGATGACTTCGATCGCGAACAGATCGCCCAGGCGATGAGAAGCACAAAGCCGGTCACCAGCACCGACAGCGGTGGTCGGAAGCTACTCCACCCACCAAGCCAAGCTGCCGTTTTCACAAAGGTGTACGCGCTGTGCATAATCCCCTTGACGACAACCGCGAGAGTCTCCTCGAGCCCGTTGAGTGCATTCAGCTCCAAGACACCGCCGCGGTCGAAGCCACGGAGAAGCTGAATCGGAACGAAGGCGAGGCTCGCCAGCATGCCGAGAACGGCTGCGATCCGGCCTCGACTTCGCCAGAGAACCACCACCGCAAAAGCCACGACGGGCAGTGCCGTGAGCTTCAACAAGGGCCCGAGAGCGAGGAGCGAGGCGATCCACACTGCGGCTATCCCACGGTCGAGGGCAACCAGGACGAGCAGTGACCATAGAAACAAAGGAGCATCATTCGCTACGCGAATCAGGGACTCCGCCGCTCCCGGCAGCAGCAACGATCCCAAGAAGAGCCCCTCGAACCAGCGTCCGTGGCTCGTACCCAGCGTCCGGAGTGGCCGCCAGAGCCCCAGCCCAACCAGCAGGAAGGCGATTAGGCGAAGTGTCAGGAGTGATAATTCGGGACTGAGAGAACCCGCCGGAAGTCCCAAGAGCCAGAGGACGGCGCCAGAGAAAAGGTAGTACAGCGGAGGTTGATGTGCTTGGTAGTTGTCTCGTGGCTCCGCGTCCTCGCCTACGTCGTGCTTGCCAAGAATGTTGAAGGCAGCACCTTGCCCACCAAAGGCAGGACAGCCGAACGCACGCGTCAGGTCAGGCCCGCAGGGATGCGCGAGGACCGAGGCGACAATCTCGCTCGACACCTGCCCGCTTGAGTCGATCTCGCCGCCGGCAACCGCCATCGCTCGCGCCAGATGGAACGGCTCGTCTGGCCCCTCGTACACCGGAACGAAGAAGACGTGCAGGAGTAGCCGAGCAAGCACCACCACTCGAAGGACTCCAAGAGCGCCTGGAGCAGTGAGGGCGGATCGCATCGCCGGAGTCTACCCGTCACAGTAGCGAGTGACATTTCAGGTGACATTGCCCCGAAACCGGCGGGAAACCGGCGAAGAGAGACGCAACGGCGCGCAGGCAGTCGCAAGCCGCAGATCGCTGCAAGCACAGAGGATGACTCGCAAGCTCCCCGTCTGCAGACACTTACCCACTACTCCTCGAAGGATTCCCTCCTCTTCTGGGCGAATCCCTTCGTCTTCTTCCGAACCACTTTTTTCTACCTGGATTTCTCGAAGAACTTCAGACTGGATTGGGGTGGATGTTTGAGAACTCGAAGCACCGACCTCGGAACGTCAATCCGTTTTGCTTCGTCTCAAAACCGTCAATGCTGTTGATCACGTAGCAGCTTTGAGCACCGAACGGAAAGAGGGCAGACAGTAGATCCCGGCCCAGGTGATCGACGATCTCGGAGATGTGCGCTGGGTGATGAAGAAGAACCTCTTCGAGGGGCGGATAGCCGATCTGGCTGAGCCTGGAGGGCTCGAAGTGATCATCGTTTTGAAGCTCTCGAACGAGGCGGAGGTACTTCGCTTCAAGGTTCAGCACGACAGAACGCCTGGGGACCATCGCCCAGTAGCGATGGATCGTGATCTCCCCGCGTTCGAAACGGCCGAAGTTGAGCGAGTGATTGGTTCCCACCGATGACACAGGAACCTCTTGACCGCCTATTTCGACTCTTGCATCGGCCATGGATTGAGCCTCACTCCCCCTCCTCCGAACACTGTCGGCAGTTGCACACTCCTTTGATCGGGCGGCCGTGGGCGCTTTGGAGGAGGAAGGTGAGGGTTTTGAAGTCGTCGACTTCGGAGGCCTTCATGGGCACGCCGATGGGGCGCGCTCGGACGTGGCAGAGGATAGAACTGTAGTTCGCCTGGGTGTAGGACTCGAGGGCGGCGTTGATGAGGTTGTTGGTGTTGGTGTACGTGCCGGTGACCGGGCCCTCGTGGCCGTTGTTGGCCGGGTCGGATTGGGGCACGGTCTTGCCGGGGTGCTTGTTCTGGGTCCCGATGAGCTGGTAGTGCTCGAACACCGAACCGCGCAGGAGTTTGCGGTAGCGGCAGTTGGCGGTTTGGACCGCGGTGGGCAAGGGAGTGACGCGGTAGATGTCCACCGGGGTCGGTGAGGTGGTGGGGATGGGTCCTTCGAATCCGAGACGGGACTGGATGTTCGAGGGCGAGGTGCCGCGGTTGAAGCTCGGCCGCGAGGGCGCCGGCGAGGTGGGCTCGAAGTCCGGGCAGACGGCCTCTTCGAGGGAGACGTTGTCCACCTGCTCAAAGGTCGCCGCCACCCGTCCTTGCCGATTGGCGCCATTTGGCGTGAAGCGCAGTATGTGGAGGGCCACCAGCCCCATCAGCTGCACCCGTTCGCCGGTGTCGATCTTGCGATGGAGATAGCGGTCGAGGCGGTCGCGGACCGGGTCGAGGGGCCGCCAGGCGGCCTTGACGTCGACCATGCCCTGGCGCGCCCACACCGGTAGGTCTTGCAGGTAGCCTCCGGCGCCGAACTGCGCCTTGGTGCCGAAGGGCGGTTGCTGGAAGCCGGCCGGATTGTTCGGATCCTCGACCCGCAGCAGCACGTCGGCGATCTGCTGGTTGCAGTCGAAGTAGCGGAAGTGCTCGATGTAGGTGAAGAACGCCTGGTTGGTCGCCACCTCGTAGCGAACGACACCACCGCATTGGTCCACCAGCAGACCGGTGGGGTCCGGGAAGACGTCCGGCTGCAGGATGTCCGAGGCGTACTCGACCAAATCGGAGTACCCCATGAGGGGCCTGGCGCCGGCCGGCAACGGCGCGCCAGCGGTCGGCGGCCGTGGGGTGTTCCAGCTCGGATAGTCGTTCCACTGCACCGGCGGCAGAAAGATCTCGTCCGGTGAACGGTAAGTCTCCCAAACGGAGGGCACCAGCGGGCCGAAGCCCGCCTGGGTGAGGATGCTGTCGGTCTGGCTCGGTTGGCCGCGCTCCCCGCCCTCTTGATGCGGCCAGTTCAATGCGATGAACGACCGCCACATGAAGTCGTAGAAGGTGTTCTGCTGCTGGACCGGATCGGAAGCCATGGCGAACTCGGGCGGCAACAGGCACGCACTCGCCGGCAGCTTTCCGAGCGGCTCGCCGCACGGGTAGGCATCCTCCGCGGCTGAATCAGCCGCGGAGGATGCGGCCCACGCCTGGACAGCGAGGATCAGGAAGGCAAAGCCAAAGGCCTTCGTCACCCTCCGCAACCCTCTAGCAGGGTGCTCAAGATCTATATCAGCACCCTGCACCAAGCCTGACAGGCGAGGCGGCGCCGCAGGCGCCGTGGATGGGGTGAGACCGAAAACACTGGTGTTTTCGATCGAGGGGGCGCCTAGACCCGGCAATGAAGAATCCAGCAGGTTGCTGAAATCATAAGCCACAGGCCTTTTCAGCAATCTGCTAGAACCGGACCCGGGCCGTCGCGCCGAAGGTTCTCGGCTGGTTGGTCAGGTAGCCGACTCGCGCCAGAGTTCCACGCTCTTGATCGAGGGCCAGGAGAGCCACTTCGTCGGTGATGTTCTTGACGAAGACGGCGAAATCCCAGGTTTCGTTGAGGAAACCGAGACGGAGGTTGAGGAGGTCGTAGGCCGGGAGTTCCGGATCGAAGTTGAAGGCGCTTTGGGTCAGCGGACCGCCGATGTTGTTGGGATCGAAGGCCAACAGGTTGACGGTTCCGAAGCCCGCCGCCTGGTCACCGATTTGGGTGAACCTCGAGCCGACGTGCTGGTAGCTGCCGGTGAGGTAGCCGGCCCACCCACGGCTCATTTCCCAACGCCGAGTGGCCGCCACAGCGGCCTGGAAACGAGGCACCGTCGGCAAGCGCGCTCCGTCCTCGATGCCCGCCACCACGCTGACGTTGCCGGCGGCGTCGGTGGAGGTCAGGGTCGACCCCAACTCCGAGTCGTTGTAGCTGGCGGAGATGGCGAAATCGAAGAAGTTGGTGACCTGCGAAGCCACTTCGAATTCGAGACCGGTGCTCTTGGCGTCCGGTACATTGAAGACCACCCGGGAGGAGCACGATCCCGCCGTGACGGTCGCCTGCAGATCGCTGATGTCCGCCGTAAAGGCGGCCACGTTGACGGTGGTGCGCCCGCCGTGGAGGGTGGACTTGGCGCCCACTTCATAGTTCCAGAGTTCTTCGTCTTCCCAGGTTTCGCGCCCGCCGAAGGTGTCGAGATCCTCGGGGGTGCAGAGCGGCACGTTCAGGGGATCGTTGATCCCGCCCAGGCGGAAGCCCTTGGACACCTGGGCGTTCAACTGGGTGTTTTCCGTGACGTCGAAGCTGGCGATCACCCGCGGAGCGAATCCGTCCGCCGAGGTCGAGCCGGTGGTCGAAACCAGGGCGGTCCCGTTGTCGTTGTTGCCGAAGATGCCGTCGAACACCTGGGTACGGTCTTCGCTGAAGTCGTAGAAACGCAGACCTCCGGTGAGATGGAGACGGTCGGTCACGGCGTAGGTCGCCTCTCCGAACAGGGCGACTTGATCGAACTCGTAGTCGAGATCCGAAAAGAACAACACGTCACGAGGCGCCCGCAGGCCAACCGTCGAGATACCCGATGCGGTTTCGAATCCGTCCACCAGGAGGCGCTGGTCGTAGTCGCGCTCGGTGGTGCTGTAGAAAACACCGGTCACCCAATCCAACCGATCTCGCTGACCGGCCAGGCGGAATTCCTGGGTGATGGTTTGGGCCGTCGTCGCGTCGTCGAGGGGCGCATCGATGGAGTAGACCGGCTCCGCGAGGCCGATGGTGCCGCCGGTGATGCTGGCGGTCAAGGCCGTCGCATCCCGCACCACCAGTACGTCGCGATCGGTGAAAGAGGTGATTGACGTCAGGCTCAGGTCGCCGAAGTCGTACTCGATGTTGAGATCGGCCAGCAGGAACTCATCCGTGAAGGGCTCCCCGATCTGAGTGAACTGCTCACGCTCCCCGAAGTCGACGGCTGGCCGGGTGGTGGTGAATGGGTTGCCGAGGATGTTGTAGGCATCGGCACGATTCCAGCCGTCCATGTCGACTTCCTGGTAGAGGAGACGCGGCGTGATTTTCAAGCGCTCGTTCGGTCGAATCAGGAAGGACCAGCGGACCCCGGTGCGATCCCCACCGTTGACGTCTTCGTCCAGCCGCAGACCGGGCTGCACCGCATCGATGTAGCCCCCGAGGCTGGTGTAGTAGGCGGCGATCCGCATGGCCGCCGTCTCCCCCAAGGGCTGGTTGAAGGCGACCTTGGCGCTGCCACCGATGTCACCGTCGGTGATGGAGTGGATCGAAAGTTCGGCGACGCCGTCCTGCACTCCGATCTCCGGCTGGTTGCTGATGTAGCGCACCGTACCGGACAGCGAACCCGAACCGAAAAGGGTGCCCTGAGGACCGCGCAGGACCTCGACTCGGTTCATGTCGAAGAGATCGATGTCGGGAGTGAAGAGGGAGAGGGAAATGACCGACTCGTCCAGGTAGACGCCCACTTGCTCCTTCACACCCGGCTGGTCGCGCACGATCTGGCCGGCGGAGACGCCGCGGATGGCGACCTGGCTCTGGCCGGGTCCCAGGTTCTGAACGGTGAATCCGGCGACGTTCGCGGAAACGTCCTCGATCGACTCCGCGCCCCGATCCCGCAGCACTTCTTCGGTGGTCGCGACGACCGAGAAGGGTACTTCCTGCAGGGTCTCTTCTTTTTTCCGAGCGGTGACGGTGATCTCTTCCGACACGATCTCCTCACTGACCGACGCTTCCTCTTCTTCCGCCTCCTGAGCCAGAGCCGGCGCAGCGAGAGCAGCGAAGAACAGGATGGAGAAGATGGTCAAAAACAGTGCAGCGAATCGTTTCATTGCAGCCTCCAAAGTCAATAGTTCCAGCCGTTGTCTCCCAAAGTACAGCGAGCACCCGGCGTCCTCGCCGACGGCATCACATTCGCCAAGAGATTGTTCAATTTCAATTGTCCTACATAGTTTACTGCGGTTCTTCGTGGCTCTCATTTCTGTCAGCCAGGAACCAAGGTCTCAAGCGAACAACTGTGGGGCGCGAGCTTCTCGAACCGCCTCGCCTCCCAGAACCCGCCCGTCCGGGTGCCGGTAGCGGCCGCCGCCGAGCTGGAGCAGACAGGTATTTCGACCGTGGTCTTTGGCCTGGTAGAGGGCCTCGTCGGCCAGCAGAAACAGTTCGCTGGCGGTCTTGATGTGGACTTCCGGGAAGACGGCGATGCCGGCGCTCATGCGCAGCGGAATGGCCCGGCCTTCGACTTCGAGATCGATCTCGGCGACCCGCTGGCGCAGGCGGTCGGCAATGGTGAGGGCGGTGGGCCCATCGATGTCCTCGAGCAGCAGGGCAAACTCTTCACCGCCGTAGCGGGCGAAGAGGTCGCGGTCTCGCTTGTGGGTGGCGAGGGTCTGGGCGACGGCGATCAAGGCCTGGTCGCCGGCGCCGTGGCCGTGGGTGTCGTTGATCGCCTTGAAATGGTCGAGGTCGCACAGGATGACGCCGAAGGCGCCGCCGCCCTCGACCGCCCGAACGTAGGCCTCCGCCAGGCGCCGTTCGAGCACCCGCCGAACGGCGGCACCGGTCAGGGGATCTTCGCGCGCTTCACGATCGAGTAGCGCTTGGTGCAGCGAGGCGGACATCTGCGGCAGCAGCGCATCGAACAGGGTGAGCTGATCGTCCACCAGACGGCGGGGATCACACCACAACCGCAACCGCGCCGACACCCCTTCGCGCTCGCCCAGGGAGCGGGTGAGAATTTGCCATTCGGATCGCCGGTGTACACCGGGAATCGGAGGGGGATGAGACGTCAACTGGACGATCCCTTCGCGCAGCGCTCCGTCCGGGCCGGCCCACCAACGGCGCGCCGAGCCTTGCGCAGTCTCGGCGCCCTCCCGTGCAGCACCGTCCTCGGCCGAGTGGAGGGCGAGAGCGAAGTAGCTACAGTCGACCACGTCGACGCACTCGCTCCGAATGCGGTCGATCACCGCCGCCAGCTCGATCCCCGGACCGATCATTCGTTCGGACGCTTGGCGGACCCGGTCGAAACCTTCGAGGCGACGGCTGGCGGACCGTAGACGCCAGCGGTTGCGGGCGGCCTCAAAGGAGACGGCGGCGATCGCGGCGAGCAGGATGGCCACCGGCCACCAACCGGCCCGCCGACCGGCCACTACCGCCGCGCAACCGGCGAGCCAGGCCACCGCTTCGATGGCCAGCGGCGGGAGATCCCGCCAGGCGAGACTCCGCCGCCACATCGGTCGCGGATCGACCGCCTGCAGCAAGCGGTCTGCCGCGGTAAAGGCGAGTTGCAGCAACAAGTAGCCGACCAGCGCAGCGAGCAGGGGCCTGACCGAAGCGGCGAAACTGGCAGCTACCTGCGGACGATGGAAACCGGCGAGGAAGCCCGCCGCGAGCACCGCTACGGCGTAGCGCATGGCGGCGCGGGCGTGGCGCAGCAGCCATCGGCTCCATGGGGGACGGGCGTCCGAGGCCAGTCCACCCACCCCGACCGCCAGCCCCGCCAGCAGGGCCGCAAAGGGCGGACCGAAGAGTGCGAGCGCCGCGGGCACCACGATGGCTCCCGCCGCCAGGGTGCGTCCGCCGAGGGGCCGATGGATGGCGGCGACGGCGGCGACCACGGTCAGGACGATCCACAATCCGACAAGGGTAGAAGGATTCGCCACTCCGGGCACGATGCGGGTGGCCGGCGCAACGCCCCAAGGAAGACTGAGGAGCACCAGGGCGCCACCCGCCAGCGGCGGCAAACCGGTCACGAGAAAGGCGCGAAGCCTGGGGGAAATCGGCATGGCGGAATCGACCCACAGATGCTAGCAGCGATGCCGTACACTCAGCGCGATGGCGACCGCCGACCCCCATTTCGCTGAACCGGAGCTGCTCGACCGGACGGACCTCGATCCCCAGGTGCGCGAGCGCGCCCTGGCGGGCCTGAGCCGGGTGAACCGGTGGCTCTTCGGTTCGACCTCGATCCTCCGCACGCTGGTGCCGCTACTCGCGGAGGTGGCCGGTCCGGTGGTGGCGATCGATCTCGGCACCGGAACCGGCGAGATGGTCGAACGACTGCGCCGGCCCCTCGCCCGGCGCGGGGTGGATCTCTCGCTGGTGGCGGTTGACCGGCAGATCGCCCATCTGGCCGCCGGTCGCCGGGCGGGTTTCGGTCACCTGCCGGTGGTGGCGGACGCCGCCGCCTTGCCGTTTCGCGAAGGAACCTGCGACTGGGCGATCTCCACCTTGTTCTTTCACCACTTCGACGGCTCGGCCAATCGCGCAATCCTCAAAGAAATGCGGCGCGTCTCACGGCGTGGCCTCGCGGTGGTCGATCTCCGCCGGAATCCGCTCGCCGGCCTGCTCGTGCGCCTCCTACTTCCGGCCCTCGGGGTTTGCCGCATTACCCGCCACGACGGCATCGTTTCGGTGCGCCGGAGCTGGCGTCTGGACGACCTCCGCCGCCTGGTCAGGGATTGGCCGGATCCGCAGATCCGTCGGCGGTTTCCCTTCCGCTTCTCGCTGGTGATCCGCACCTAGCAGGTCGCTGAGAAAGGCCTTCGGCCTACCCCTGCAGCGCTGGCGGGGGCGCCTAGCCGCCGCCTCACCCTGCGGGCTCGGTCGCAGGATGCTGAAGCTCTAATCGGATCTATCAGCACCCTGCTAGGCCAAAACGAACAAAAGCCGGTTCCCGAAGGAACCGGCCCGTCAGGCTACAGAGGTTTTGCGCCGGGTCCTACTCCAGCGGGAAAGCCTGGACTTCCAGATTGGAGTAGCGCCAGTTCAGGGGCGGGTAGAAGGCACCGTCGAAGATCCGCGACAGGCCGAAGATCAGGTTGATGCCCTGGCCATTGTGCGACACGTTCGAGTTGGTGATGCCCCCGGTGACCTGCTGGATCAACTCGCCGCCCTCGCCACCGCGGAAGACCAGCAGCGTCGCCCGGCCCGCCGCCACGTCATAGGTGAACTCGACGTGGTAGTTGGTGCGCTCGGACCAGTTGGTCGGCCCCTGCACCTCGCGCTCATTGCCGAGATCGAGAATGGTTTTGTTGCGGTCGCCGCGAATGAACAAAGCGCCGTAGAGCGGCCCGCCGTTGCGCACGAAGTTGAATACCGCGTTGAACAGCGGCCCGCGGTAGCGCTCCACCCGCATGTCGAACTCGAAGGTGATCAGCGAGTACTGGACTCCCGGCTGGATGTTGTCCAGCGGTACCCGGAACACCGGCTCGTCGAGGGTGCTGCGGAAGAACTCGCCGTTCAAACGCAGAATGCCGACAGAACCCGGGGCGCCCGGACCGACCCGCCGCGAAGCATTGGTGGCCGGTGACAGGAAGACCGTGTCTTCGGGCTCGACCTTGTGGTTCAAAGCGTAGGCGTAGAACGGCTGGCTGCACTTGACGTTCATCCGCGCCAGCGCAATTTCCTCCACACCGAGGATGTTGAAGGCGGCATCGAACTGGCGGTGGCCCGAAGCCGGCACCGTGATGACGGCGGTTTGGGCGACCTGGCCCGAGTCGGCGCGGAAGAGGGAGATGTCGCACTGCGCCGGCTCGGCGCCGAAGGTCACCACCCCCACGTCGGTCGTTTCACCATCCAGGCTGCGACCGAGGCCGAGAATCTCCTGGGCTTCCTCGGCGTTCGCCACCTGATCGAGCCCCACCACCGGAATCGGGGTGACGGTTCTGATGCCACCGGATGCCGAGCGGCGCACCAGTTCGGCCGCGAAACTGAGCTGCGGCGCGCCGTCCAGTTCGAGAATGCCGGCCTGGCCCTCCGGCGCGACGCTCGCCATCACCAAAGTCGACCCCGGCTGCACGGAGATCAGGTCCCCGATCGGGTCGCCCTCCGGCGGCACGCCGTCGGTGTTGGTAGGGATGAAGCGGGCGCGGAAACGGCGCGCCTCGGTGCCTTCGTTGGTCACCAGCAGGCGGGTCTGATTGAACTCGCCGTCGTCCACGACGCTGGTCGCGACGGGCACGTAAACGCCTTCCGCCCACGCCACTCCCGTGGTGCACAGAGCGAGCGTTCCGAAGGCGAGAACAACACAAAGTCTTAGAGTCCTATTCGGCATGGGGGTACAACCTCCTGTAGCTGACTGAAAACGACATTCCTGGCTGGATTTCCACCGTATGGGATTTTCTCATGATTTGCAACCATTTTTGTGCAATTCCGGAGGTTCCACGGCACTTTTCGGGGTGGTCCACACGATTTATCGAGTAACATACGGCTCCGGCCGTCCATCCGTCCCCAAATGGGCGCCACGACCTGAATTACCAACCGAGAACCCGCGTCCTCCATGTCGGAACACAAATCGTCCTCTGCCGTCTCCACCGTGGCGTGGAATTGGCGGCATAGCGAACAAACCGCCGCGGACTCTCGCCAGGCGGCCTCGAGGGCCCGTCGCGAGGGCCTGATTCGAGCCCTCATCGGCTTCACCATTGCGGCCCTGCTCTACCTTTGGAAGCCGACCCTCGGCATGGTCGCCGGCGGCCTGACGGCGTTCATTCTGCTGCTCGCCCTCGTCGCTCCGCTCACCGCCTACCGCGCCCTCACCCAGGGCCTGGCGGTGTTTGCCCTGTGGGTTGCTCGGCTGGTCACTTGGGTGTTGATGACCGGGCTGTACTTCCTGTTCGTGACGCCAGCGGGCTGGCTGCTGCGCGCCTTCGGGCGGCTGCGGCTGACCTTCGGTGCCGAAGCCGAGCGGACGTCCTATTGGGAAAAGTCACCCGAGATCGAGGCCTCCCTCGCGCCCTACCGGCGCCAGTTTTGATGGCGCCCGTCCCTACTACGACGACCGAGCCGCGCCGGATCCCGGAGAGAACCCCGTGAGTGCCCAACCAGTGAGACTTCTCGGGATCAGTTGCTATTACCACGATGCGGCGGCCTGCCTGCTGGTCGATGGCGAGATCGTCGCGGCCGCTCAGGAGGAGCGCTTCACCCGCCGCAAGCACGACCCCGACTTCCCCTTGCAGGCGGTGCGCTATTGCCTGGCCGAGGGAGGAGTGGGCGAGGGCGAGTCCCTCGACTACGTGGTCTTCTACGACAAGCCCCTGCTGACCTTCAACCGCATCCTGGAGACGTATTTGAGCGTCGCCCCGCGGGGCCTCAAATCCTTCTCTCAGGCGGTCCCCGTGTGGTTGCGGGAGAAACTGTGGATTCCGCCGCGCATTCACGACTCCCTCGCCCAGTGCGGCATCGAGAAGCCGGGCGAGGTTCTGTTCACCCAGCATCACGAGTCGCACGCCGCCAGCGCCTTCTACCCCTCGCCCTTCGACGAGGCAGCGGTCTTGACCCTGGACGGCGTGGGCGAATGGGCCACCACCACCGTCGGCCTCGGCGAGGGTTCGCGGCTGCGACTGCTGGAGGAGATTCGTTTTCCCCACTCCCTCGGACTGCTCTACTCGGCCTTCACCTATTTCACCGGCTTCCGGGTGAACTCCGGCGAGTACAAGCTGATGGGCTTGGCGCCCTACGGCGAGGGCCGCTACGCGGATCTGATCAAGGAACACCTGATCGACCTGCGCGACGACGGCTCCTTCCGCCTCAACATGGAGTACTTCGGCTACCTGAGCGGCCTCAGGATGACCAATGCCAAGTTCGCTGAGCTCTTTGGCGGGCCGCCGCGGGAACCGGAAACGCCGATCACCAAGCGCGAGATGGACCTGGCGAAGTCGATCCAGGAGGTCACCGAGGAGGCGGTACTCCGCCTCGCCCGGCACGCCCGGGAGGCCACCGGCCAGCGGAACCTGTGCATGGCCGGCGGCGTGGCCCTGAATTGCGTCGCCAACGGCATCTTGCTGCGCGAAGGGATCTTCGACGAGGTGTGGATCCAGCCGGCCTCGGGCGACGCCGGCGGCGCCCTGGGGGCCGCCCTGGCGGTGTGGCACAACGCCCTCGGCAACCCCCGGACGACGCTGCCCGGCAAGGACTCGATGCGCGGCGCGCAGCTCGGGCCGAGCTTTGCGGACGACGAAATCCGCGAGTTCCTGGATCATCACGGCTACGCCTACCAGGAGCTGTCGGCGGACGAGCGCCCCCGGCGCATCGCCCAAATCATCGCCGAGGAAAACGTCGTCGGCCTGTGCCAGGGGCGAATGGAGTTCGGGCCCCGGGCGCTCGGCAACCGCTCGATCATCGGCGATCCGCGTTCCCAGAGCATGCAGTCGGTGATGAACCTGAAGATCAAGTACCGGGAGAGCTTCCGGCCCTTCGCCCCAACGGTGCTCGAAGAGCGGGTCAGCCAGTACTTCGACCTCGACCGCGCCTCTCCCTACATGTTGCTGGTGGCCGGGGTCGAGGAGAATCTGCGCACCGCCCCGCGCGGCGACGAGCAAGACCTCGACATCCGCGAATGGGTCAATCGGCCGCGTTCGGAGATCCCCGCCATCACCCATGTGGACTACTCGGCACGGGTACAAAGCGTTTCCGCCGACACGAACCCCGAGTACCACGCCATCATCCGCGAGTTCGAGGCCCTCACCGGCTGCGGCGTGATCGTCAACACCAGCTTCAACGTGCGCGGGGAGCCGATCGTCTGCACCCCGGAGGACGCCTATCGCTGCTTTATGCGTACCGAGATGGACTACCTGGTGCTCGGCTCCTTCCTACTCGACAAAAAGGACCAGGCGGCGGTCGAGGCGCGCGAGGACTGGCAGGACGAGTATCCTCTCGATTAGGCGACTTCCGCCTGGGGTAGAATTTCGGAGAAGGTGACAGCTCCATGCGCAAGCTGAATTACATCGGTTCCCTGTTCAAAGAGGTGGTGGCCTTTGCCCGCGAGCACAAGGCCTACTGGATGGTGCCGTTTTTCCTCGTTTTGGCCCTGGTGGTCTTCCTGGTGGTGACCAGTCAGGCGAGCGCGCCGTTCATCTACACCCTCTTCTAGCCCCCCTATGTCCTCTGCCGAGTCTCCCTCGCGCTTCCGCCCGTGGCACGGCGCCGTTCTCATCGGCCTGGTGATGATGGGGGTGGCGATCTACCAGGTGTTGCCCGGCGGCTCGGACTTCGAGCGCGTCAGTCCGGACCGCCAGGGCGTGGTGGAAATCGATCTCGCGGGCCTCGACCCCGGCGCGGTGCGCTTCTTCCGATTCCTGAACTACGGCAACCAAGAGGTCAAGTTCTTCGTCGGCCGCGACTCCGAGGGCACCGTGCAGGCCGCCTTCGACGCCAACGAGATCTGCTTCAAGCGCAAGCGCGGCTACCGCCACGACGGCGAATGGATGGTCTGCCGAGTCTGCGACAAGGCCTTTCGCCTGGCCGAGGTCAACGATGGCGGCGGCGGCTGCAAACCGGTACCATTGGCCCATCGGCTCGAGGGCGATCGACTGGTCTTGCAGGAGTCCGAAATTCTTCGGGGCTGGCGCTACTTTCGCTAGCAGGGTGCTGAGAGAATTCTCAACACACTTCAGCGCCCTGCTCCGAGCCTGAAAGGCGAGACGGCGGCTCTGCCGCCGGAGATGGGGTTGGGGCCGAAAAATCAGTACCTTTCGGGCGAGGGGCGGACCGCGGGCGGGCGCTGAGCCCCCCTGAAAGAAGCGGGCAGGGAGGCTGAGATCATAGGCCGAAGGCCTTTTTCAGCGACCTGCCAGCTACGTGACCGCGGTTCCCTGCATCGCCAAAATACAGTAGAGTCACCACTTTGCCGGCTTTCAAGCCGGATTCGCGCCAGAGGGAAAGGGTTCGCTACCATGGTTTCGACAGATTTCGTGCTCTTCGAGGAGGAGTTGCAGGCGCTCGTAGAAGCACTGCGCCGGCTGCGTCACGATGCGCATGCCCGGGCGATCTTCTTGATCGACAAGAACGGCCAGCAGATCGCCTCGGAGGGCGAGATCGAGCAGTTCGACACCACCTCCCTCGCATCCCTGACGGCCGGCAACGTCGCCGCGACGGACGGCTTGGCGAAGCTGATTGGCGAGCGCGAGTTTTCGGTCCTCTTCCATGAAGGTGAACAGGACCACATCCACATTTCGATCGTCGCGAAGCGAGCGATCTTGGTGGTCATCTTCGATGAACGCTCATCCCTCGGCCTGGTGCGGCTGCGGGTCAAGCGCGCCAGCGCGGAGATGGAGTCCATTTTCGATTCCATGCAGCGGAAGGGCCAGGAAACGGTAGCCGGCCACTCCCAAAGCAGTCCCTTCGCCGAGATCACCGACGAAGACATCGACGCCTTATTTAGCGACTAGCAGGCGGCTGAAAGTGCTTCGCCGATGATTTCAGCACGCCTGCTAGTCTGTTTTCCTAGGGGGCTGGGCGCCCCCTCAGCCGAAAAAGCACAGCTTTTTCGGGCTCACCCCGTCCTCGGCAGCTAACGCTGCCGCCGAGCCCCTGTCGGGCTCGGTTACGCGCAGTTGCGAATGGCGCGGGACTGAGCTAGAAACAGCAACCGGTGGCGATTTTGTGAGCTTGAGGCACCTAGCATGACGTTCATCAACTACGCCAGCAAAGAAATCAACTGCAAGATCGTCTACTACGGTCCGGGCCTTGGCGGCAAGACCACCAACCTTCAGTACATCTACAACAAGACCGCCCCGGACGCGAAGGGCAAGATGATCTCCCTCGCCACGGAGGCGGATCGCACGCTCTTCTTCGACTTTTTGCCGCTCGACCTCGGCACCATTCGCGGCTTCAAGACGCGTTTTCACCTCTATACCGTCCCCGGGCAGGTCTACTACGACGCCAGCCGCAAGCTGATCCTCAAGGGCGTGGACGGGGTGGTGTTCGTGGCGGACAGTCAAGCCGAGCGGATGGAAGCGAATATCGAATCGATCCGCAACCTGGAAGCCAATTTGCAGGAATTCAGCTTCGACCTGCGGGAGATCCCGTACGCGCTGCAATTCAACAAGCGGGACCTGCCGTCGGCGGAGCCGGTGGAAAAGATGTACCGCATACTCAACTTCAAGCGCGAACCCACCTTCGAGGCGGTCGCGACGACCGGCGAAGGGGTGTTCGACACCCTCAAGTCGGTCGCGAAACAGATTCTGATCGAGCTGCGCAAACGGTAGACCGACGCCCGTCGCCGAGGCAGGACGCCGCCGTTCGCGGTTCGTACATTCCAGTCACTTCAGCGTAGGGCGCTCCGACAGCACGCCCTTGTCGCTCTACATCGGAAGGAAGATCATGGCGAGAACCTGGCAAACCACCGAAGTCAGCTACCTCAACCGCTACGCCAAAACCAAGACCCTCGACGAACTCGCGAAGCGTTTCGAGGTCGATCACGGGGAGATTTCCAGCAAACTGATCGAGCTCGGTCTGGTCACCAAGGACGGCAAGCCCGAGCCGGAGGTTGCGACGGATCCGGCAATCGGCATCTACGAGGAGGCGATGGACCGCCTCTACGCCAGCGATTGGAAAAAGGCCACGGCGCTGCTAGAAAAGGCCGTCGAGACAACCGATCTACCGGAACTCGCCGAGCGGGCCCGCCAGCTCCTCGTTTCCGCCGAGCGGCGGATCGATCAAGCGAAAAACGACAAGGATGTCGACCCCTTCCTGGCGGCCGTGTTGCACCACAATCTGGGGGACTTCAAAGCCGCCCAGGCGCTGTGCGAGAAGGGCGACCGCCTCAAGAAAGACGAGCGCTTCCTGTACCTGGCCGCGGCCATCCAGGCGGCCCAGGGAGCAGACGACCAGGCCGCCGAGTTGCTCGGCAAGGCGATCGACGAGAATCCGAAGAACCGCGTCTACGCGTTCCACGATTCGGACTTCGACGCACTGCGGACCTCCGGCGAACACGACCAGCTTTTCGAGCTTGGCTGAGGGCAGCACCGCCGGGGAGGGGCGGGGGCCTTCGCTAGTCGCCGTCGGCGGCGGCTCCGGCCTCGCCGTGCTGCTGCGTGGCCTGAAAGCCCGCGTTGACCCGACGGATCCGGCCGCGCCGCGGCTGACGGCGGTGGTGACGGTGACCGACGACGGCGGCTCGTCCGGCCGCCTGCGGCGCCAATTCGGCGTGCTGCCGCCGGGCGACATCCGCAACTGCATCGCCGCCCTGGCGGATGACGAAGACCTGCTCGCCCGTTTGTTCCAGTACCGCTTCCCGAACGGCGCCGGTCTGACCGGCCATTCCTTTGGCAATCTGTTCCTCACCGCCCTGACCGGCATCACCGGTGACTTCTACCAGGCGATCCTGACCGCCGAGTCGGTCCTTTCGGTGCGCGGGCGGATTCTACCGGCCACCCAAGAGGACGTTCGCCTGCGCGCCCGGGGCACCTCCGGCCGGGTGTATGAAGGCGAATCCGCTATCGGCACCTCCGGCGAGCCGATGGAGGCGGTGGTGCTCGACCCGCCGGCGCCGCCGGCCTTCCCGCCCGCCGCCGAGGCCCTGCGCAACGCCGACCTGATCCTCCTGGGGCCCGGCTCCCTCTACACCTCGATCCTGCCGAACCTACTGATCCCCGGTGTTCGCTCCGCCATCCGCGGCAGTTCGGCCCGGGTGATTCTGCTGTTGAACTTGATGACCCAGCCAGGCGAGACGGACGGCTTCGACGGCATCGGCCACCTGCAAGCGATCCAGAACCTGGCCGGCGAATCGCTGGTCGACACGGTGCTGGCGAACGCCGCTCCCCCGCCGGAGCAACTGGTGCGCAACTATGCCGACAGCGGATCCACCCCGGTGACCGTCGACCGCGCGGCCTTCGAGAGCGTCGGAGTCGATGTGATCGAAGAAGACCTGCTGGCGGAAGGCGATTTGATCCGTCATGATCCGGCACGACTCGCCCGGGTGGTCGCCGGCCTGGTCCCGAAAGCCTCATGAACGAGCATACCCACTCGCCGTCCGCCGGCGGTAGCTCGCCGCCGCCCATCGGCCCACCACGCATTGCCGTCGTACTCGCCGCAGGCAAGGGCACCCGCATGGGTGGCGACCGGCCCAAGGTACTCCACCGGGCCGGCGGCAGGGCACTGGTCTCCTGGGCTGTCCAGGCGGCGCGCGTTGCCGGCTGCCGGGAGATCCTGGTGGTGGTGGGCCACGGCGCCGAGGCGGTACGCCAGGAGCTGACGGCTGCCGGCGACGCGGACGATCTCCGCTGGGTGGAGCAGCGAGAGCAGCGCGGAACCGGCCACGCCCTGGCCCAAGCGGAGCCGCTCGTCGCCTCCCCGGCGACCCTGCTGGTGATGCCCGGCGACGCTCCGCTGGTGACCGCCGCCACCCTCGACGCCCTCGCCCGGAGGGTGGAGAGCGGCGAGGCCTGGGGCGCCCTGGCGGTGGCCGATCTGGCAGAGCCCGCATCCCTCGGCCGGGTGCTGTCCCTCGGCGGCGAGGGCCGCCAACTCGACCGCATCGTCGAAGCCGCCGACGCCACCGCCGAGGAACTGGCGGTGACCACCGTCAACACCGGGTTTTACGCTCTGCCGGCGCCGGAGATCTTCGACTACCTGCGCCGCCTCGGCACCGACAATGCCCAGGGCGAGCTGTACCTGACGGACGCCCCCGGCGCCGCCCGCGAGAACGGTGAGACGGTGGCCCTCCACCGCCTGGAAGATCCTTCCGAGACCCTCGGGGTCAACCGCCGGAGCGAGCTGGCACAGGTCCATCGCCGCCTGGTCGACCGCAAGATCGAATCCTTGATGACCGCCGGCGTGACGGTGCTCGAGCCGGCCCGCACGGTGATCGAGGACAGCGTTGAAGTGGGTCTCGACACGGTGCTGCACCCGGGGGTCCACCTGCTCGGGCGCACCGTCGTCGGCGCCGGCTGTGAGATCCACGCCGGCTGCTGGATCTCCGACAGCGCCCTGGGCGACGGCGTGGAGGCGCTGCCCTACAGCGTGCTCGACGGCGCGCGGCTGGAGAACGAGGTCCTGGTGGGCCCCTTCGCTCGGCTGCGGCCGGGAGCCCACCTCGCTGCCGGCAGCCGGGTGGGCAATTTCGTCGAGGTCAAGAACGCCCGCCTCGGTCCCGGCGCCAAGGCCGGGCACCTGGCCTACCTGGGCGATGCGGAGGTGGGCGCCGGCGCCAACATCGGCGCCGGGGTGGTGACCTGCAACTACGACGGCCGCGCCAAGCATCGCACCACCATCGGCGACCGGGCCTTCGTCGGAAGCGATACGATGTTGGTGGCGCCGGTCGAGGTCGGCCCGGGCGCCACCACCGCCGCCGGCTCCGTGATCCACCAGGACGTCCCCGAAGGCAACCTCGGCGTCGGTCGTGCAAGGCAGAGGAACATTCCCGGCTGGCGCGAACGCCAGGCCCGCAAAGCGAACGAGGAGGACTGACACACCGTGTGCGGGATCGTCGGATACGTCGGCCACCGCGAGGTGGTCCCCCTACTGGTCGATGGCCTGCGGCGGCTCGAGTACCGCGGCTACGACTCCGCCGGTATCGCCGTGGCCAAGAACGGCCACATCGATACCCTCAAAGCCGAGGGCAAGCTCGACCGCTTGGTCGAGAAGATCGACGCTCAGCCCCTTTCCGGCAGCCACGGTCTGGGCCACACCCGCTGGGCCACCCACGGCGCACCGAATGAACGCAACGCCCACCCGGTGCTCGACAGCCGCGGGCGCATCGCCATCATCCACAACGGCATCATCGAGAACTTCCTGACGCTGAAACAGCAGCTCCAAAAGGCGGGCTGGACCTTCACCTCGGAGACCGACACGGAGGTGGTGGCCAACCTGGTGTCGTCCCTCTTTGAAGGCGACCTGGCCACCGCCGTCGACGCCGCCCGCCGGCAACTGGTGGGAATGTACGCCTTCGCGGCGATGGCGGTGGGCGCCGAGAATGAGATCGTCGCCGCCCGCCAGGGTCCGCCGCTGGTGCTCGGCCTGGGCGACGAGGAGCAGTTCCTCGCCTCGGATCCCGCCGCCCTCCTCGCCTACACGCGGCGGGTACTCTTTCTCGAAAACGGCGACCGCGCCCGGCTGCTGCCGAACTCGATCGAAGTGGTGGACCGCGAAGGCGAAGCCGTCGAACGGCCGGAACAGGTGCTCAACTGGGACCCCATCCAAACCGAGAAGGGCGGCTACAAGCACTTCATGGCGAAGGAGATTCACGAGCAGCCGCAGGCTCTCCAGGACACCTTCGCCGGGCGCGTCGACTTCGTGCGGGGCGGTGCCCAGCTCGACGACTTCGCCCTCTCGGAGGCCGACCTTCAAACCCTCGACCGCATTCACTTGGTGGCCTGCGGCACCTCCTGGCACGCCGCCCAGACGGGTAAGTTCATCCTCCAGGAGCTGGCGAAGATCCCCGCCGAGGTGGACTACGGCTCCGAGTACCGCTACCGCGACCCGATCGTCGACGATTCGGTGCTCGCCATCGGCATCTCCCAGTCCGGCGAGACGGCGGACACTCTGGCTTCGATGGAGACGGCGCGCGAGCGCGGCGCCAAGCTGGTCGCCATCTGCAACGTCCTCGGCAGCCAGGCGACGCGCATCAGCGACGGCGTGATCTACACCCACGCCGGGCCGGAGATCGGCGTCGCTTCGACCAAGGCGTTCACCACCCAGCTCGTCGCCATCTACTTGCTCGGCCTGCATCTGCGGCAACTGCGCGGCCTGGAACTGGCGCCGGAGCTGACGGCGGATCTCGCCCACCTGCCGAAGGCGGTGGACGATGTGCTCCGCCAGGAAGACGAGATCGCCGAACTGGGGCGGCACTATGCACGGGCGGAGAACTTTCTCTACCTGGGTCGCGGGGTGAATTACCCGATCGCCCTCGAAGGCGCCCTGAAGCTGAAGGAAATCTCCTACATCCACGCCGAGGGCTACCCCGCCGGCGAGATGAAGCACGGCCCCATCGCCCTGATCGACGAAGATGTACCGGTAGTGGCGCTGGCGACCGGCGACCGGGTGTTCGACAAGGTGGTGAGCAACATGCAGCAGGTCAAGGCCCGCGACGGCCAGGTGATCGCCGTGACGGACCGCGATCCGGCGGAGCTGGACGGCGTGGCCGACTCGGTGATCCGGGTACCCAGGATTTCGCGCCTGCTGCAACCGATCGTCAACGTGATTCCGCTACAGCTTCTGGCGTACCACATCGGCGTGCGACGCGGCGCCGACGTCGATCAGCCGCGCAACCTGGCAAAGAGCGTCACCGTCGAGTAGCGGGCACGCCATGGCACGTCCCTCCACCGCGACGGCGCTCCGGCGGCGCCCGGCGCGAACCCTCGCCCGGCGCGCTGCCTTGGCCGCCTCTTTCCTCCTCATCCTGCTCGCCACCGCCGGCTGCACGCGAGAACCGGGACCGCCCTTCATCCGCCTGACGGAGCATGTCGAGCGCGAGGCGGCCGAACCGCGGGTGATCGCCACCGGTCAGACGGTGGCGGCGGAGCCCTGGGTGCAGCAGGTGGACCTATCGGCGGTGCGGGTGGACCGCCTCCAGGTGCGAGGCCGCGGCACTTCGGAAATCGTCAAGCTCGGCTGGAAGCTGTCGAACGAGGCGGCGACCACGAAATACCGCGCCCTCTCCTTTCCGGTGATCGGCGATGGCGAAGAGCACGTCTACGAGATCGACCTGCGGCGCGAGCCCTACTGGGCCGGTCATGTGCACCGCCTGATCTGGTCGGTGGAAGAGGGCGAGTTCGAGATCGTCGAGGCCACCGCCCTCGCCTCCGCCGACGGCGAACGCACCTCCGCCCTGGGCGGCATCTCCCTGCCGGTGCTGCCGGGCAGTGAGGAGATCACCCTGCTGCTGCCGGCGGAAATCCCGCACCCGAGCGTGTTCGAAACCCGCATCGGCCTGCTGCCGCGCTTCAACCGGCCGGAGTTCACCGGCCATTTCCGGGCGGTGGCGGAGGACGGCACGGTGTGGCTCGACGAGACTCTCTCCGGCGGCGGGGTCGAGGGCTGGAAAACCCTGCGCCGGCCGGTGAGAACGACACCGGGGATGCGACTGACCTTGGAGACCCGGGTGACCCGGGGAGAGCGGTCGCTGCCCTCGGGCACCGCTCTGTGGGGCGCCCCGGCGCTGGTGCGGGATGGCCGCGATGCCGGCCCCAACCTGATCGTGCTGGTGATCGACACACTGCGGGCCGACTTTCTCGGTGCCTACGGCGACGACATGAACCTATCGCCTCGCCTCGACGCCCTGGCGGAGGAGTCGGTGGTGCTCGATGATCTGGTGGCCCCCAGCCCCTGGACCCTGCCCAGCACCGCCTCACTGCTCACCGGCTTCCAGCCGCAGACCCACGGCGCCGGGCGCAAGCTCGGCAGCTTTGCGCCCACCGCCCTGAACGACGCCCTGACCACCCTGGCGGAGGTGCTGCGGCGCGAGGGCCTACGCACCGTCGGTATCTATAACAACATCTATTTGAATCCCTCCTTCGGCTTCGACCGCGGCTTCGACGAATACGCCTGGATCAGCGAGGAAGACGTCAAGATCGTCGACCACGCCCTGGAGCGGCTGGAGGAACTCCAGGATCAGCGCTTCTTCCTCTTTCTCCACCTCTTCGGGCCGCACCACCCGTACACCCCACGGGCGGACGACTGTCAGGCCATCGCCCGGCCCTTCGCTCCGGACTATGCGGGCGAGATCGACTGCGAGTACACCCGACCGCCCTTCCCGGACTGGCGCGACCGGCGCTGGATCGAGGGCCTGTACCGAGCTGAGATCACCACCACCGATCGCCAGGTCGGGCGCTTCCTCGACCGCCTCGAAACCCTCGGCCTGGATGAGAACACCGTGCTGATCCTGACCAGCGACCACGGCGAGACCTTCTGGGAGCGGGCCGAGCGCTTCCAGACCCACGGCTACGAGGATCAAGACCACGGCAACATGCACTACCGCGAACTGGTGCGGGTGCCCGGCCTGGTGCGAGCGCCGAACCTCGAGCCGCGGCGCATCGCGGATCCGGTGGAACTGGCGGACCTGTTCCCGACCGCCCTGTCGCTGGTCGGTATCGACAGCCCGCGCACCCAGGGAATGGACCTGTCGCCGGTGCTCCACGGCGAGCGGGCGCCGCGCAGAACCCTGATCAGTGACCGCATCCTCTACGGCCCTCAGCGCTGGAGCGTCCGTCGCGGCCCCTGGAAACTGATCGTGCCCGAGGACGACGACCTCCCCCAAGAGCTCTACAACCTGGCCGAAGATCCCGCCGAGAGCCGCGACCTCGCCGCCGAGCGCCCGGACATCGCCGCCGATCTGCTGGCCTTCGGCGAGCGCGAGATCGCGGAGCGGGAGGAGCTGCGGCGCGAACTGCGCGCCGGCGAAGACGTCCTCGACTCCGCGTATCTCGAGTGGAACCACATCACCAAACTCAAGGCGTTGGGGTATTTGCAGTGACCCGACTCGGCCCCGCTGCGTTGTCGAAGCGGTAACGGGGCCCGGTGGGCGAAATGCCGGTGCGCCGAACTATCGCGCCGTCCGTCGACCCGATGCGTACTCCCGGTGCCGACGCACGAGGCGGGCCGCATTCAGCGAGACGAAGGCAAGTCCAATGAGCAAGACGCTCCCCGTTGTGGCCGCCAGAACGACGACCAATACGGCGAGCACCAGGAGTTCGATCCCCTTGAGCCCCTTCTTCTCGAGCAGGAGATCGTGACACAACCAAATGGAGACGAGATAGGCGGCGATCACCAGTGACAAGCCGAGCACTGCGCGGCTGGGGTCGATCTTGGCGTGGTCGGTCAGAACGTCGACGTTGACGCTGATGAGCGCCCCGACGGCGGTGGCGGACGCGTACACGAAATAGTGGCCGTAGCCCCAGACAAACGCCTTCCGCTCGCTCGCGAGCTCTTGCCCGACCTTGTCGTCAAAGTACAACCACCACATCGAGAACAGAATCATCAACGTACCCACCACGAGCATCGCCAGGTCGGGAGTGTAGTGCTCGACGACCTTCCGGAAGGCATAGACCGAGGCCAGGATCGATTCTCCGAGAACGATGATCGTGAGCAGGCCGAGACGCTCTTCGATGTGGTGGAAATGGTATTTCGTGTTCTGCCCCCGGTCGACCGACGTTTCGGCCAGAAACGGGACCAGCATTTCAAGGAGTAGCAGCAGCCCGAAGAGGTACCAGTTCTTGAAGAAAAGAACCGCCAGCGACCATCCGACCTGCACGAGGAAAACACCGACCGCGTAGCGCAGAGCGATGGGCCGCGCCTGTGCGTCATCGCGGGCGACCTTGAACCACAACAAGATGTACGGGATGCGCATGATGACGTAGCCGATCATCATGACCAGGAAGTTCTCCTCCTTGAAGGCCGGCTCGACACCTACCGCGATGACGATCACGCCGACCATCTGCGCAAAGGAGGCCAAGCGAAACTGGGCGTCGTCCGTGTCGTATCCCGAAGCGAACCAGGTGTAGGTGTTCCACGGCCACCAGATACACCAGAAGATGAACAGATACATCAGGGAGGCGTGGCCGACGTGGTGCCAATCCGAAACGGTGTGGTGTAGCTGGGCCGCGAGGCTCGCGATCGCGACCACGTAGATCAGGTCGTAGAACAGCTCGAGGGGGGTCGCGGCGCGATGGCTCTCGTCGACCCCGCGGGCGGTGATGGGATTGATGAGGACCGATCTGTCGCTCATGGTCAAATTGGCTACCTCTGTCGTTGTCGTTCTCCGCGCACCACTTCTTCCAGGCCTCGAGAAGGCACTTCGCCTTCAGCCGGTTCTCCTTGGCCCGTTCAGGCTTGTGCCCGTTGATCTCGAGTAGCAGCCGGCAATGGTAGATGGAGCAGGAGAAAAAGTACACCCGTTTCTTTCTTGAATCCGTTTTCGGAGCGAGGAACGCTTCGGCGAAGCGCCATCAGCGGACATACCGGTCGTAACACTTCCGCGCTCCGTTCGCCGGTACAATGGCAAGAACATCTGTATCCATGAATTGGCATGCGGCCCCCGGGCGCACTACCTGAGTTCGAAACGGATCGAAGGAGACCATCGATGGCGAAGCGACTTCTGATTTTCAGCCTACTACTGGCCCTCACGGGCTTTGCTGGCGTAGCCCAAGCACAGGAGTGCCGGTCCGGAGTGGGTCTGGGCTCCACCCTGCTCATCCCGTACTTCGAAGTGAATCTGAACAGCCCGGCCGGCGTCACCACCCTGTTCTCGGTCAACAATGAAAGCCAGTTCGAAACGCTGGTGCGGGTAGTGCTGTGGACGGACTTCGGAGTTCCCACCCTCGGTTTCGATATTTGGTTGCGGCCTCGGGATCTGCAGACCATGAACGTGCGCGATCTGCTCAACGGCATCATCCCTTCCACCGGTGCAGGCGAGGATCTTTCGGCCTTCGCCTTCTGCGAGTCCGCGACCTTTACGCCGGTTCACAGCAACCCCGCGCTGACCGCGGCGGAGCGCGCGACCCTAGCGGCCTTCCACACCGGCACGCCGGATCCCACAAGCGGTCTGTGCGCCAGCGCCAACTACTTCGACAACACGGCTCGCGGCTACATCACCGTGGACACCGTGGACGAGTGCAGCGCCATTCAAACGGACGACACCTTCAGCCCGGCTTCGGCAACCTACTTCGTCAACGGCGGCGGCGGTGGCGGCATCGGCATCGTCCAGAACCGGTTGTGGGGCGATTTCTTCATCGTCAATCCGAGCCAGGACTTCGCCCAGGGTAGCGAGGCGATCGCCATCCGCGGCAGCCTGACGGAGTTCGCCGCCGCCAACGAGTTCACCTTCTATGGCCGCTACAGCAACTTCGACGCCCAGGACGAGCGCTCGCCGCTACCGGACCTGTGGGCCAATCGTTTTCTCGAGGGCGGCCCCTTCTCCGGCGGTACGCAGCTCGTTGTCTGGCGGGATACCGGCACTGACGAAGTCGATCCGTTCCCCTGCGCCGGTCCGGGACCGAGTTGGTTCCCCCTCAACACCTCGTTCATCAGCGCCCGCGACGAAGCGGGTGGGAACTTCTTCAACCCGGCCAATACCGGCACGGCGCTCCCCTTCGCCACCCAGAGCTTGCCGGTGAGTTTCCTGAACATTCCCTACAACTTCGGCCGCATGCAGATCGCCTTGGCCGATGGACCGGGCCTCAACAACCATCGCCAGGGCTGGGTGCAGGTGCTGATGAGCGCCGAGAACCGCTACAGCCTGGGATTCAACGGCGTGGCAATCAATTCCCTCTGCAACGTGGTGCCCTAGCAGGCTGCTGAAAGAGCGCTTCGCGCATGATTTCAGCACTCCTGCTAGATGTTGATTTCCAGGGGGCTGGGCGCCCCCTCACCTGAAAAGCCCCGGCTTTTCAGGCTCACCCCGTCCACGGCGGCCAAGCCGCCGCCTCGGTCTTCGGGCTCGGAGCAGCGATCGGGGATCGTCATCAACCGGATCGGCCCTTCTGGGGCGGATCCGGTCGTTTTCATCTGTACCAAGGAACAAGGGTTGCCATCTCCCCTAAGCCTCGGAGAGACTCCGGCCATGACGACCGCCGTGGACCTCGAGGCCGACCTCAACCTGCAGCAGCGCGAAGCCGTCACCCACGGCAACGGACCGCAGCTCGTGATCGCCGGGGCGGGCTCCGGCAAGACCCGGGTGATCACCTACCGCATCGCCTGGCTGGTGCGCGAGCTGGGCGTGCGACCCGGGGAGATCACCGCCGTCACCTTCACCAACAAGGCGGCGGCGGAAATGCGCGAGCGGGTGGAGTCGTTGGTCGATCAATGGCCGCTCGAAACCTTCGTCGGCACCTTCCACCGCTGGGCTTTGATCCAGCTCCGGCGGTGGGGCGAACGGGTGGGGCTGGCGAGGAATTTCGCCATTCTGGACACCTCGGACCAGCTCTCTCTGATGAAGAAGGCGCTGGCCGCCGAGGGCTTGTCGGAGAAGTCCTTCCCGCCGCGGGCGGTACTCGCGACGGTCAGCAGCGCCAAGAACCGCTTGATCGACCCGGACGACTTCGAAGATCAGGCGGATAGCTTTTTCGCCCGCCGGGTGGCGCCCTGTTACCGGCGCTACCAGGGCCTTCTCGCCCAAGCCTCGGGCGTGGACTTCGACGACATGCTGCTCTGCTCGGTGCGGCTGATGGAGCAGGAGCCGGACGTGCTCGCCCGCATGCGCTCCCGCGCCCGCTTTCTGCTGGTGGACGAATACCAGGACACCAACCAGGCGCAGCAGCGGATGATCGAGCTGCTGGCCGGCGACGAACCGAACCTGACCGCCGTCGGCGACGAAGACCAGGGGATCTACCGCTGGCGCGGCGCGGAACTCGAGAACATTCTGCAATTCGAGCGTCACTTCGCGGGCGCCACCATCCGCAAACTGGAGCAGAACTACCGCTCCACGCAGACCATCCTCGACGCCTCCGGCGCGCTGGTCGCCAACAACGAAGGCCGGCGCGGCAAGGAGCTGTGGACGGAAGCCGGCGAGGGCGGCAAGATCGAGGTATTCAAGGCCGCCGACGAGCAGGAGGAGGCGCGCTGGATCGTCAACGTGCTGCAGGGGATGCGGGAGCGCCTGCCGCTTTCCGAGATGGCGATCCTGGTGCGCACCAACGCCCAGACCCGAGCCCTCGAAGAGGAACTCCTGCGGACGGCCATTCCCTACGTACTGGTCGGCGGCACCCGCTTCTACGAACGGGCGGAAATCAAAGACCTGGTCGCCTACTTGCGGGTGTTGCGCAACCCGCAGGACAGCTACTCCCTGGGGCGCATTCTCAATCAACCGCCGCGCGGCATCGGCAAAGCGACCCAGGAGCTGCTCCAGCAGGAGGCCGAGGCCCTTGGCCAACCGCTGTGGGACGTGATCTACCACCGGCAAACCCAGAATCTGCCGCCGCGCTCCGCCAAGGCAGCGGAGCGCTTCCGCGGTCTGATGGTGAACCTGCGAGAGGCCGCCGCCGACCTTCCGCTGCCGGCCCTCCTCGACCGCCTGCTCGAAGAGACCCGCTACATGGATCTCTTCCGGCCGGAGGATCCGGACGGCCAGGCGCGCATCGAGAACATCCGCGAGTTCCTGTCGGCGGCCCAAGAGTTCACCGAATCCCGGGCCTACGGCTCCGACGAAGACGATCTGCTGACCCCATTCCTCGACCACATCGCCCTGGTGGCGGACCTCGACGACTGGGACGTCGAGCGCGGCGTGTCGGTGATGACCCTGCACAGCGCCAAAGGGCTGGAGTTCGACCTGGTGGTGATCGGCGGCCTGGAGGACGGCCTGCTGCCCCACTTCAACGCTCAAGGCACCCGCGACGATCTCGAAGAGGAGCGGCGCCTGCTCTATGTGGGCATGACCCGGGCGCGCCAGCACCTGTACTTGACGAGCTGCCGCCGCCGCCGCATCGCCGGGCGCTATCAGGACCAGCGCGAGTCGCCCTTCCTGCTGGAACTGCCGGAGGAGCTACTGGACGTGAGCCACAGCCCCAGCCTGTTCCGCGAGGCCGGCGAGGTCTACTCCTTCTTCGGCCGCAGCCCGCGGGACAGCCCCCAGGAACGCGAATGGGAAGAGCCGTCGCAGGAGGCGCGGCAGGTGCGCCGCGGCAGCCGGGTACGTCATCCGACCCTGGGGGACGGCACGGTGATTACCCTGGAAGGAGAGGGCGAGCACTCGAAGCTGACAATCTATTTTCCGAAGGTGGGGAAGCGGAAATTGGTCGCCAAGTACGCCAACCTCGAACTTCTGTAGCGACTACCCCCAGTCCGAGCGCAGCAGCGAAAACAGGTAGTTGTCTACCCGTCCCTCGGGCAACCGAAAGTAGCTCCGCAGAAGACCTTCGCGCTCGAATCCGAGCTTCTCGAGCACCCGCTGGGAGGCGAGGTTTCCCTCCGCGCAGCGCGCTTCGATGCGCTCGAGATGGGTGTCCGTGAAGAGGTCGTCGATCAGCAGCCGGAGGGCCTCCGTCATCACCCCTTGGCCCTGGGCTTGGGTCGACAGAGCGTAGCCCACCTCCGCCAGGCCGTGCTCCCAGTTGCTGACCACCAAGGTGATCCAACCGGCCGGGTGATCGTCGATCAGGACGATCCACTGGAACTTCTCGCCCCGCGAGCGGTAGAGATCGCTCATGCGGTGGCTCGCCACGTCGGTGCGTAGCTGACCGACGGTGAGTTCATTGAGCGGCTGGTAGCGGCGCACGCTCTCCTCCGCCCGCCAGGCCCGCAGGTACTCGGCATCTCGCGGCACGGCCGGACGCAGACTGACGCGCGGGCTGGGACGTTGGATGGCGACGGACATGCGGGGGCACCTCTCGGTTTCATGGTGCTAGCTAGCGCCATGAAAGTACCCTCCAGATTACTACAATGGTCGGCGGTCTACCCGTCGCCTGAAGCCGGCCAAGGCGTCTCCACCGCCGACGGCTGGCGCCAGCGCTCCGCCAGGGACAGCAGCACGATGTACCAGAAGCCCTGCAGAAAGAGATAGAGGAACGGTAGCGAGGCCCACATACCATCGACCGCCGCGTACACGAAGACCACCGTGAAGTACAGGGCGAAGGCCAGCTCGATGGCGAAGGTCATGCTGCGGCCGGCCCGGTAACGACGGGGCCGATCCGCATCGCCGCGCTCGACGATGGAGAACTTCGGCGTGCGGACGAAGGTGCCGCCGCGATCCTTGAGGCCGGTCAACACCGCCGCAGAATTGCTCACCGACAAGCCGATGCCGAGGCCCATCAGCGCCGGTAGATCGCCCAAGGTGCGGCGCCAACCGCGGCCGCCGGCTACCTGGCTGGCGATATAGAAGATCAGCACCGACGAGGTGGCCGCCATGAACATCGGCAGGTCGATCAAGAGCAGCGCCTCCCAGGACGAGCCGCGGCGCAGCACCATCGCCGGGAACACCAGGAGCGCCAGCAGTACCATCAAGGGGTAGCAGAAATTGTTGGTCAGGTGCACCACCGCTTCGGCCTTGACCCGCGGCGGCAAAGGCGCCGAGAGAAGGCGCGAGAGCAGCTTGCGGCCAGTCTGGATGGAGCCCTTGGCCCAACGGTATTGCTGGCTTTTGAAGCCGTTGATCTCGACCGGCAGTTCCGCCGGCACCAGCAGATCCGGCAGGTACACAAAACGCCAGCCGCTCATCTGCGAACGGTAGGAAAGGTCGAGATCCTCGGTCAGGGTGTCGTGCTGCCAGCCGCCGCCGTCGGCGATCGCCCGCCGACGCCACACCCCGGCGGTGCCGTTGAAGTTGAAGAAGCAGCCGCTGCGGTTGCGCGCCGTGTGCTCGATGACGAAGTGGCCGTCCAGGAAGATGGCCTGGATGCGGGTCAGCAGCGAGAACGACCGATTGAGGTGATCCCACCGCGCCTGCACCATGCCAACCCCGGGGTCCGCGAAGTGCGGCACGGTGCGCCGGAGGAACTCCGGCGTCGGCAGAAAGTCGGCATCGAAAACCGCCACCAGGTCGCCGTCGGCGACCTCCAAACCGGCCGCGAGGGCCCCCGCCTTGAAACCGCTGCGGTCCGTCCGGTGAAGATGGCGGATGCGGTGCCCGAGGGCGCGCTGACGCTCGACGGCGGCGGCCACGATGTCGCGGGTCTCGTCCGTCGAGTCGTCGAGAACCTGGATCTCCAGCCGGTCGGGTGGATAGTCGAGGGTGCACACCGCGTCGATCAACCGGCGGGCGACGTACATCTCATTGTAGAGTGGCAGTTGGACCGTCACCCGCGGCCATTCTTCCGGCGCCGGCGGTTCCACCGCCACCTGGCGCCGAAATCGGATGTAGAGCGCCACCAGCACCATACGGTGTACGCCATAGGCGGCGAGGATCGCCAGAATCCCGTAGTACGCCAGCAACACCACCGATGCTCCGATCGAGTTCGTCATTCGTATCCCCCTCGCCCGCGGCGCGGCGAGTCTTCCTGGCCGGATTGCCCTTTGTCGGCCTGGCGATGGTGCTGGCGCGGGTTGGAGATTTGGCGGAACACGTCGAATGGACGGTAGTGCTGCTGGCGGTGGGGACCGGTGCTCTGGTGTGGGTGATTCGTCGGATCGAGGGCGCGGAGCCTAATTCCGGCCCAGTCGCCGGAGCGGTACTGATCGTGGCAGTGATGATGCGGCTGCCGCTGCTGCTGCTGACGCCGACTCTGTCCGACGATCTCCTGCGCTATGTGTGGGACGGCCGGGTGGCAGCCGCCGGCCAGAACCCCTACATTCTGGCACCGGACGCCGACGAACTCACCCCATTGCGGGACGAGTTGTGGCAAGCCCTGCCGCACCGCTCGGTGGCGACCGTCTACCCGCCGTTGGCGATGGGCGTGTTCAGTATAGCCGCTCGCCTGCCGGATCCGGTCTTCGACAACGGCAGCCTGTGGATCAAAAGCGCCCTGGCGACCGCCGACGTCCTCGGCGCCTGGGCCCTGCTCCTGGTGGCGCGCCGCCGCGGCCTGCCCCAGGTGCGCGTGGCGCTCTACGCCTGGAGTCCTCTGGTGGCGCTGGAAACCGCCGGCATGGGCCACGTGGACGCCCTTGGCGTGGCGGCGACGGTGGCCGCCGTGGCGTGGCTCCTCGGCCCGCGCCGGCAGGGCCTGACGGCGCCCCTGGCGGCGGCCGGTGGGGTGCTGGCGAAGCTGGCGCCCCTCGCCGCGATTCCCATGTGGGCGCGCCACAGCGGACGCCCTTGGAAGTTCGCCGCCATCGCCCTCGGGGTGACCGCCGTCTCCCTCGCACCGGTGGTCGCGACGGCCGGCGGGGTGCCCCCGGGGCTCACCACCTACGGCGTGTCCTGGGAGTTCAACGGCCCGCTGTATGAGCCGCTGTGGCGCGCCGTGGAGGCGAGCGGCCTGGTGCCGATGCTGCACGGCGGGCTGGACCGGCTGAAAGGCTGGATCGGACATCACGAGACGGTCAACGGGCTCTATCCCTGGGTCTATCCCCGGCTGATCGCCAAGGCCATCCTGGCCGGGATCATGCTGTGGGTGCTGGCCCGCTCCCTGCGGCGGCGCGACCCGGTCGCCGGCACGGCGCGGCTGTTCGAAGGACTGCTGCTGTGCTCGGCCACCTTCTACCCCTGGTATGCGCTGTGGATGATGCCTTGGGCGGCGTTGTCGCGCGATGCCGCCTGGTTGACCCTGGCGGCGCTGTTGCCGCTTTCGTACCTGCCGCAGTTTCTTTCCGTTCCGCTCATGCCGTGGGTGTTCTCAGCGATCTGGGTGCCGTTCTTCCTGCTGCGCTGGTCCAGCCGCCGGCGCTCCTCCCAGGCGTTTCGTGCCCTACCGGCGGACGGAGCCTCGCCGCCATGAGGTACCGGCTGCTGCTGTCCTATCGCGGCAACGCCTACTACGGCTGGCAGCGCCAACCTTCCGGGCCGACGGTCCAGGGGGCCGTCGAAGGAGCCCTTGCGGATCTCCTCGGCGAGCCGGTCACCGTGCACGGCGCCAGCCGAACGGATACCGGCGTGCACGCCCGCGGCCAGGCGGCCCACCTCGACCTGCCGGCACCGTTTCCCCGCCGCGGCATGGTGCACGGCACTAACCGCCGCCTTCCGCCGGATATACGTGTGCTGGCGGCGGATCGGATGCGGCCGGACTTCCACGCCCTGCGCTCGGCCGGCGGCAAGGAGTACGTCTACCGCCTGTGGCGCCACCCGGTAATCCCGCCGCTCGAGGCGCCCTTCATGGTGCCGGTGCACGAGGCCATCGACCGCCGGGCCTTGCAGCGCGCCGCGGCGGCGCTGGTCGGGCGCCACGATTTCACCGCATTTGCCCTCGCCGGCGGCTCCCATCGGCATCCGTCTCGCCACATTCGGTCGGCAGAGTGGGAGGAAGACGGCCGGGAGATCCGCTTCCGGGTGCGCGGCGATGGCTTTCTGCGCGGCATGGTGCGCTCCCTCGTCGGTACGATGATTGACATCGGTCTCAGGCGGCGCACGACGGCGGATTTCCGCCGCTTGCTCACCGGCCGGCCGCGCGGCGAAGCGGGCCCGACGGCACCGGCCCGAGGGCTGTGCCTGGAGCGTGTTCTCTACCCCCCGGAGTGGGGGCCCGTGAACCGAGGAGAGGAACGAGGGGATGTGGTAGTTTAAATCCCCGAAGGCAATGATCGAAATCTCAAAACTCGCCGAGCCGGGCTCGCCGGAAGAGCTTCTCGTCCGGCGCCTAGACCTGGAACGACTGCCCCGCCATGTCGGCGTCATCATGGACGGCAACGGGCGCTGGGCGCGTAGCCGTGGTCTGCCCCGGGTGGAAGGCCACCGCGCCGGCATCGCCTCGGTGCGCGACACGGTGGAAGCGGCGGCGCGCCTCGATCTCGAAGTGCTGACCCTCTACGCCTTCTCGATCGAGAACTGGAAGCGTCCCCGCTTCGAAGTGTGGACGCTGATGAACCTGCTCAAGGAATACGTCCAGCGGGAACTCGACACGCTGATCAAGAACGGCATTCGCCTCCAGGTGCTGGGCCGCTGGCGGGAACTGGACCCGTCCGTCGTCGCGGTGCTGGAAAATGCCCTGGACGCCACCAAGGACGGCGAGAACATGGGGCTGAACATCGCCCTCAATTACTCCGGCCGCTGCGAGATCGTGGACGCCTGCCGGCGGATCGTCACCGAGTGGGCGGCCGGCAAGGGCGCCGACATCGACGAGGAAACCCTCGGCCGCTACCTCTACACCTCCGGCCAGCCGGATCCGGACCTCCTGATCCGCACCTCCGGCGAGATGCGGGTGAGCAACTTTCTGCTGTGGCAGATCGCCTATTCGGAGATCTGGTTCACGGACACCCTGTGGCCGGATTTTCGCCGCGGCACCCTGTTCGAAGCGATTCTCGATTTCCAGGCGCGGGATCGCCGCTTCGGCGCCGTCAAGGACGCCGATCGCGACGATTCTTCGCCAACCACCGTCCGAGCTCCTGGGTAAACCAGCCCGGCGTTCGCGGGTTCCGGTGCCGAGAAGGCGGCCCGCTCTCCTCGGCTCAACCATCCTCCATGCAGCGACTCCTCACGGCGGCGATCCTCGCACCGCCCTTCCTGGCCAGCATGCTCTTGGGACCCACCTGGGTCTTCATGTCGATGGTGACGGCGGGCGTTCTGCTGGCCGCCTGGGAATACACCCGCATCGCCCTGCCGGAGGAGCCGCGCCATCCGGCGGCGGCCACCCTGCCGGCAAAGGAGCGGCCGGGCCGCGGCCTCCTCGGGATGCTGCCGATCCTGGTCATCCCCTTCGCCTGGGGCCTGCGCGAGGCGATGACCGAAGGGCGCGGTGTCGCGGCCCTGGCGGCGGTCGTCGCGATCGCGCTGCCGGTGGCGGTCCTCGCCGCCCGCACCTCTCTGGAGCACGGTTTTCGAACGGTCGGGGCTTTCGCCTTCGGCCTGCCGTACTTCGCCCTGCCGGTGCTCGCCGCCTGGGAGCTGCGCGAGAGCGACCCCTGGCTGGTGTTTCTAGCCTTTGCCATCGCCTGGCTGGGAGACACCGGTGCGTACTATGTCGGCCGCCCCTTCGGGCGCCACAAGATGGCGCCACGGGTGAGCCCGAAGAAGAGCTGGGAAGGAGCCGCCGCCGCCCTCGCCGTATCGCTGGCGGTCGCCCTCCTGTGGTGCCACTTCCGGCTGGGCGAAATCCGGCCGGTCTTGCTAGGGCTGGCGGTGGTGACCTCGGTCGCGGCGCAGATCGGAGATCTCGCCGAGTCGATGTTCAAGCGCGGCTCGGGAGTCAAGGACTCAGGGACCCTACTGCCGGGCCACGGCGGCCTGTGGGACCGGGTGGACGGCGTGCTCTTCGCCCTGCCGGTGCTGTGGCTCGCGGTGCTGTGGCTGGACCCCGCCCTGCTGAGCCCGTGAGGGTCGAGAACGCCAGGGGAATTCCTGCGTAATGTAGGCAGGTTGCTTATCCTCGGTGCACCGAAACGAGCGGTACACAAACACCCCCACGACCCATCGACCGACAGAGCTTCCGATTAGCCTATGACCGACTTCTTGAGTTTCATCTACGCCTTCCCCTTCGCCCTCGGCATCATCATCTTCGTGCACGAAGCCGGGCACCTGCTGGTCGCCAAAGCCTTCAAAGTGCGAGTGCACACCTTCTCCCTCGGCTTCGGCAAGCGCTTGTGGGGCTTTCAGCGCGGTGAGACGGACTACCGGGTGTCCCTCATTCCCCTGGGCGGCTACGTCAAGCTGGGGGGCGAACTGCCGGAGGAGGCAAGCGGCGATCCGCGCGAGTTTCTGTCGAAGCCGCGCTGGCAGCGCATCCTCGTGTACCTGGCCGGCCCGGTGATGAACGTGGTGCTCGCCATCGCCCTGATCGCCGGTGTCTTCATGGTGGGTACCTCTACCGCCGACTTGCCGGACATCGAACCGGTGCTGGGCGGCGCCGTCGAGGGGTCCTCGGCGGCGGAGGCGGGGCTGCGCCGGGGCGACCGGGTGCTGGCCGTCGGCGGCGAATCGGTGGATAGCTGGCCGGACGTGATGCTCGCTCTCCTCACCTCGCCCAACCGGCCGGTCCAGCTACAGATCGAACGCGGCGACGAACGCTTTGAAGCGACGGTGACGCCGGGCAGCATCGAGAAGTACGAGGTGGGCGACCTGGCGGGCCTCTATCCGCAGCTCCGACCGAGCATCGTCGAGGTCGCCAAAGGTTCCCCCGCCGCCGCCGCCGGCCTGAAGGCCGGCGACCAGCTCGCCACCGTCGACGGCATCGCGGTGCTCGATTCGGCCAGCTTCGCCCTTTATATCGAGCAACGAACCGACACCGCCATCGACCTGGGCGTGCTGCGCAAGGGCGAACCGATGGTGCTGAAGGTCACACCGGCAACCAGCGAGGACGGCATCGGCCGGATCGGCGTGAGTCTGGGCATCTACCAAAAGTACGGTCCGATCGAGGCGATCGTGCAGAGTGTGCGCTACAACCGCCAGATCCTCGAACAGACGGTGGCGGTGATCGGCAGCATCTTTCAAGGGGACATTCCCGCCAAGGGCGCCCTCGGCGGACCGATCGAGATCGCCGTCCAGAGCGGGCGGGCGGCGCAGGTCGGATTCAAGAGCTTGATCCACCTAATGGGCTTTCTCTCGATTTCGATCGGCATGGTCAACCTGCTGCCGATCCCCATTCTCGACGGCGGCCAAATCCTGATGCTGCTGGTCGAAAGCGGCATCCGCCGGGACCTTCCCATGCGCCTCAAGGAGGCCTTCGCCCAGGTGGGATTCGTGATGATCCTGCTGCTCATGGCGGTGGTGCTCTACTTCGATCTGGCGAAGAATCTGCCCCTCGGATTGTGACGTCCTTCAACCCCTCTGCTAGCGACCGAGCCGGAAGGGCTGGGCGCCCCCGGACGAGGCGGCAGCGAAGCTGCCGAGGACGGGCGGCCCGCGCAGGGGTGAGCGCGAAGAGTTCATTTCTTCGGGCGAGGGGCGGACCGCGGGCGGGCGCCCAGCCCCCTGGGTATCAACAGCTAGCGGCGCGCTGAAATCATGCGCGAAGCGCCCGCTCAGCTGGCAGCTAGCTGTTAGAGTTACCGGATGTCG
The DNA here is from genome assembly GCA_039030395.1 of Acidobacteriota bacterium. Lineage (NCBI taxonomy): Bacteria > Pseudomonadati > Acidobacteriota > Acidobacteriota bacterium. The sequence goes on along the minus strand of JBCCEF010000003.1, from coordinate 328,808 downwards.
CCGGTCGCCGCCAAGGCCCTCAAGATCTTTCGCCGCCTCGCCTATTTTGGCGCCCTGGCGGGGGTTTTTCTGCTCGCCGCCTACCTGTCCTTCAACGCCTTCGTGAGGAGCGGCGCCACCGCGGCGCCGGACCTGGTGGGGCTGTCTCGGCACGAGGCCCTCGAACGCCTCTCGGATCAGGGATTGACCCCCCAGTTCCGGGAGGATGCGGCGCGCTTCGACGCGCAGATCGCCGAGGACCACGTCGTGGAACAAACGCCCCGCGCCCGCACCCTGGTCAAGCGCGGCAGCACGGTGCAGATGGTGATGTCCCTCGGGCCGCAGCAGACGGCGGTGCCGAGCCTGCGGGGCCAATCGCTGCAGTCGGCGCAGGTGGCCCTGGCGACGGCGGGCCTCACCCTCGGCCGCTCCCTCAGGGTCTACGAACCGGGGATGGAGCCGGGCACCATCGTTCAGCAATCGCCGCTGGCGGAGCGGGTGGTGGCTCCGGGCAGCGAGGTCGATGTGTTGCTCTCCATGGGAGCGCCCGGCGAGCGCTACATCATGCCGGATCTGGTCTACCGCAACTACCGACAGGTGCGGCCGTTCTTCGAAGCCCGCGATTTCCGCCTCGGCGGGATCAAGTACGAACCCTACGAAGGGGTCGAAGAGGGCACCATCTTGCGCCAATATCCGCTTGCCGGGCACCCATTGACGCGTCGCGAAGCGATCTCCCTGGTGGTCGCCTCCCCTCCCCGCACCGGTTGACATCGATCGCATGACCCTGAGGACTCACCCATGAAGCTCGCCCCTTCACTCCTCGCCTCCGACCTGGCGAATCTCGTCGGTGCCGTCGACATCTGTGAACGCGGCGGCGCGGAGCTGATCCACGTGGACGTGATGGACGGCCACTTCGTACCCAACCTGACCTTCGGCATCCCGGTGATCGCGGCGCTCAAGGAACGCACCGAACTGCCCCTCGACGTCCACCTGATGGTGGACTCACCGGGCCGGTTGCTCGACGAGTACCTGGCCGCCGGATCGGACATGGTGGCCGTCCACTGGGAGGCCTGCACCCATCTGCACCGGGTTCTCGACCGCATCCGCCGCGGTCACGCGGCGGCCGGCGTCGCCCTCAATCCGGCTACTCCGGTGGAGGTACTCGCAGACGTCCTCGACGATCTCGACTTCGTACTGCTGATGTCCGTCAATCCGGGCTTCGGCGGCCAGAGCTTCATCCCACGAGCTCTCGACAAGACCCGCCGCCTGCGCGATCTCGCCGGGGACTCCCTGGACATCGCCATGGACGGCGGCATCGACCGTGACACCATTGGACCGGCGCGGGCGGCGGGCGTGGACATCGCGATCGCCGGCTCCGCCGTCTTCGGCGCCGACGATCCCGTCGCCGCCATCGCGGAGCTGCGCCAGCGCTCCCTTTCGGAGATCTCATGAACCGCAAGATCCTGTTCTCGATCCTGGTCCTCGTCAGCCTTTCGCCCCTCGGCTGCCGCAGCGCCGTTCGGGAAGACCCGATCCTCCGCCTGTCCGCTCAGGAAGCCCTCGACGAAGGCAAGACCCTGATGGCCGACGAAAAGTTTGCCCGCGCCCGGCGACATCTGTCCCACGCCTTCGAAGTGGAGCCCAACTCCCTCTCCGGACGCGAAGCGCTCCTCCTACTGGCGGATAGCTACTACCTGGACGGCGGCGCCATCAACTACATCCAGGCGGAGGCCAAGTACCGCGACTTCTTGAACCGCTTTCCGACCAGCAATCTGGCCGCCTACGCGCAGTACCAGATCGCCAACAGTTTGGCCGAGCGGATGGAGAAACCGGACCGCGACCAAACGGCCACCGAGAAAGCCCTCCAGGCCTTCCGCGAGCTGATCCGCTTGTACCCGACGAGCGACTACACGGCCGAGGCCCGAGAGCAGATCAACAAGGTGCTCGACAACCTGGCGGAGCACGAGTTTGTGGTCGGTGACTACTATCGGCGGCGCCCCGTGCTGATCGCCGCGATCCAGCGCTTCGAAGGTCTCCTGGCGAGCTATCCGAACTATTCGGAGCGCGACAAGGTGCTCTACCACCTAGGCCTGACCTACAACCGAAGCCTTCGTCCGCAAGACAAGATCAAGGCCATCGAGGTGTTCGATCGCTTGCGCACCGAGCACCCGGAGAGCCCCTGGATCGCGGACATCCCGCCGGTAGAAGCACCACCGGTCGAGAGCGCCACCGCCGAGAACGGCGCGGAAAGTCCCGGCAACGCGGAAGACGAAGGGCCATCCTCTGAGGAATCGGACTCGTGACCCGCTCCGCGCAGCGGCTCCTCGGCACCCTCCTGATCGCTCTGCTGGCCATCAGCCTCGGTTGCGCTACCGGACGGGGTTCCTCCGCTCCGGAGAACACCACCGCCGACGATGTCGCCGAACTCAAGGCGCGGGTGGTGGAGTTGCAGCGGCAGGCGGTGATGGGTGAGCTCGAGATGGATCGCCTGCGGCAGCAGGTGCGGGCTTTGGAAGCGCTGATCGCCGGCGGAGCGACCGCCGGGGCGGCGCGCCGACCCGCCGACCCGACCTCTTCGAATCCGCGCCCGCTGGAGGAACCTCGGCTAGAAGACCGCATCGCCGCCCGCAGCGACAGCGGTGGCGAGGTGGAAGAGGAAAACCTGGCGGACGAGGATTTGCCGGTGGTCGACATTCCGAGCCGCGATGCGGATCCACGCCCGCCGCTGCCGGCCGCCGCCGCCCCATCGAACCTGGAGCCGCCCACCGTGGGCGCGACCACGACGACTCCCTCGGCCTCCGCCCAGGATCTCTATGATGAGGGCTACGCCCAGTACCACCAGGGCAACTACATCGACGCCGAGTCACGCTTCCGGCGCTTCCTGCAGGAGAGCGGCAATACCAACCTGGCAGACAACGCCCAGTACTGGATCGGCGAAGCGCGCTTTGCGCGCGGCGATACGCGCGGAGCGCTGGCGGCCTTTCGCGAAACCGTGGAGCGCTACCCGCAAGGCAACAAGGTACCCGACGCGCTGCTCAAGGCCGGCCAGTGCCTAGAGCTCCTCGGCGACTCGGACGGCGCCCGGGCGTCGTACCGCGAGATCGTCCGCCGCTTTCCTTCGAGCGCCGCCTCCGCAGTAGCCGAGGAGCGAATCGCCAAACTGCCGTAGTTAGGCTTTTAGGGGGGCTCGACGCCTGGACGCGGGACCGCCCCCTCGCTGCAAGAAGTGTCATTCTCTTGCGGCCCGCGCAGGGGCTCACCCCCATCCCCGGCGGCTCCCGCGGGGTGCCCAGCCCGCCGCCTCGCTCTTCGAGCTCGATAGCGGTCTGCTGGAATAGCAGATCGTTCGCTCGCCGAACCGAAGTCCAGGATTCGCCTCAGCCCAGGCGATAGGTTAAAGTAGTGCTTGAAGTTTTGCCGGCTAAGTTCTTGACACTGCACGGCACAGCGAGATACCGTGCATTGGGATCTCGCTATAGGCTTACACACGCAGTGTCGTGTTCGGGGGGTTCGCTTGCCATGAAGAATCAATCGACCAGGCTCGTCCGTTGGCTTGTACTGTCAATGGTGCTCGCCGTGCTGACGAGCGGCATCGTCCTGGCCCATGACAATCCGCCCAGAAACCTCCGCCAGGTAGGGGACCACTGGACCGCCTGGGATCCCCCGACTCCGCCCGAGGACGCCGAGGTGTACATCATCGCCCGCGGCGACACCCTGTGGGATCTGGCCGCGCGCTTCTATGGCGACCCGTACCTCTGGCCCCAGCTCTGGGAGCAGAACCAATACATCCTCGACGCACACTGGATCTATCCCGGCGATCCGCTGCTGACCACCACCGAGGTCACCACCGTCGAGTCCCTCGATCAAGCCGGCCTCGACGACGAAGCCCCGGACGATGACTATCCCTTCCTGCGGGCCGGATCGGATGCTCGCCCGCCGGGCCCGCTGGGCGGCGAATCGGACATCTACTGCACCGGCTTCATCGGCGAACTCAACGAGCAGTTCCCCTTCGCCATCATCGGCTCCGAGTTTCAGGCCTTGTCCCCCAGTCTCGACAACCTCGGCGGCTCCGCCGCCGCCAGCTACAACGGCCTCTACGGAACCGACACCCTCAAGTACGGCATGATGAACGGTGACATCATCTATCTGAGCGGCGGCCGCAGCGGCAACATGACGCCGGGCACCGTCTACACGGCCATCGGCAGCGGACCGAAGATTCGGCATCCCGGGGACAATTCCGTGTTCGGCCGCATGTACCACTACCAGGGCCAGGTGCGGGTGTTGTCCGTGCAGGCCGAAACGGCGATCGCCGAAGTCGTCCATACCTGCCGACCGGTGGTGGTGGGCGCGCAGCTCAAGCTGTTCGATGAAGAGCCCGTTCCGCTCGGTCGCCGCACCGGCTTGCGGCCGGTCAACCTGCCCGCCTCGGCGGAGTCTCTGGCCGGTGCGCCGGTGATCCTGGCCGGCGACCACGGCCTCATCACCCTCGGCGAGGACAGTGTGGTCCACATCGATCGCGGCGAGAACGCGGATGTCGTACCCGGCGACATCTACACCGTCTACCGCCTCAACAGTGAAGGCCTGCCGCCGGTGGTGCTGGGCGAGTTGGCGGTGCTCTCCGTCCACAGCCGGTCGTCCGTCGCCAAGATCATCGGCTCCCGCTACCCCATCTATCCCGGCGATCTGCTGGCCCTGAAATGAGTGTCATCCTGGCGTCTCCGGGCGTCAGGGTGCGGCATCCCTTTCCCCCTCGCAGCGACGTTTCGCTGTGCTATCCTGTCGCCTTGCCGCGAGAAGAAGCCCTGTGAAGGAACCGACACTCAACCGCCGACTGACCCAGATCGTCGACGAGCTGGTCAAGCGAGGGATGACCCTCGCCCAGGCTCGCCGCGAGTTTGAGCGCCAGTTCATCGTGGCGTCCCTAAACTCCAATAACGGCAACCTTTGCCGCTCGGCCCGCAGCCTCGGCGTGCACCGCAACACCTTGCGCAACAAGGTCTCCAACCTGGGGATCGGAGCGAGCACTGCACGCAACGGCGGCGGCCGCGACGCGGCCGGGAAGGGCGCACCCCCCAAGTCCTCGCCGGGCAAGCGCTGATCCGCGTACCGTCGTAAGAAAATCTCTGGGCCGTAACAAAAGCACCGGCCGATGCGCCGGTTGGCATACAACCTGCTTCTTACGACGCAAGAAGGCAGGCGCCCGTCCGGGATGAATACGTCTCCGGCGGGATCAGTACACCGAGGCTGAGCCGGCCCCACCCACAGGCCACGATCACCCCGTCGCCGGTCCAGCCCCGTTCCCGACCGAAACTAGGACCTGAATTCACCATGATCTGTTTACGACTCCAAGGCGTGCTGGCGACTTTCGCCACCCTCGCCTTCCTTCTCAGCTCCGGCGGCACCGGGGTTTCCGCCCCGCCCACGCCTCCGTCAGTGGAGATTCCGAGCCCGGAAGAGATCGCCGTTCTCGACGAACTCGCCCTCTGGCTCACGGACTCCGACGAGGGCAGCCTCGGCACCATGAGCCCGGTGGACATCCGGGCCGCCGTGCGAGAGCGCCCCGAAACCTTCGAGCTGTTCCGCAGCTACAACCTTAAAGAGGACAACCATCGCTACCTCGAATCCGTGCCCTTTGGCGGCGAGATCGTCGAAGCGGCGGAGCGCTACGACCTGGACAGCCTGCTGGTCGCCGCGGTGATCGAGGTGGAATCGGGGTTTCTGCCCCACGCCGTGTCGCCGGTGGGAGCCGTCGGCCTAATGCAGGTGATGCCGGCCACCGGCGGATTCAGCACCGAATTGAGCAATCCGGCGGTCAACCTGGACATCGGCGCCCGCTATCTGCGGCAGTTGCTCGACACCTACGATGGGGACCTGGAGTTGGCCCTGGCGGCCTATAACGCCGGTCCCGGCAACGTGCGCCGGTTTGGCGGCATCCCGCCCTTCCGCGAGACCCGCCGCTATGTTTCCAAGGTGATCTCGACCTACGTCGACATCCACCGCAGCGTGTGGGACGACACCGGGGCCACAGACCTAATCGTTCTCAACTAGCAGACTGCTGAAGATGCGCTTCGCGGACTCTTCCAAGAAAACTCTCCGAGCCCAGAGGCGAGGCGGCAGCGGAGCTGCCGAGGATGGGGTGAGCCTGAAGAGGCTTGCCTTTTCAGGCGAGGGGGCGCCTAGCCCCCTGGAAATGAAACAGACAGCAGGCTGCTGAAAACCTCGGCGAAGCCGCCCTTCAGCAACCTGCTGTCGCAAGCCCCCCTCGCCACTTCGTGGCTCACCCCCGAGTCGGCTTCGCCGCCTCGCCTTCGAGGCTCGGTCGTAAGCCGCATCGAATTCCCTAGCAGCCATCTAGTCCCAATTCTCAGGACGGCTAGAGATAAAACTCCTAGAACAAGACGAGGAGATGGATGAAGCAGCGCCGTAGCGGCATTCGCACGGCGGAAGACAATAGAGGACCGGGAACGGTCCTCAGCGGGGCTTGACGGATTCGCCGTCGTCGATCTTGTCGGACTCCGGCTCGCGGACGCCGGTCTTGAAGTTGCGGATCCCTTCGCCCAGGCCGCGGCCGATCTGGGGCAATTTCGTCGCGCCAAAGAGCAAGACCAGGATGCCCAACACGACCAGCAGTTCGGGTACGCCTATACCACCCATGGTTCTTCCTTTCTGATCGACCGGGATCCGTCCCGGCCGAAGTGAGATACCAGTCTAGCAGGGTGCGGGAGAGGCCGTCAGCCGGCCGCTCCACCCCGATCCGCGACTTCGCTTTGCGCCAGATCCACCACCGCCGGCGCCGTCTCCGGCACCTTCGCCAGGTGCTCCAGGGCGCGGCGGTAGGTCGGTTCGATCAGCGGCAGGTGGCGGTCGAACCCGCGGTCGGCGAAGGCCGCATAGGTGCCCACCGCCTTCAAGGTGCGCTGGGCCGCTGCCCGGTGGTAGTCCACCGTCTCCGCTGGCAACTCGAGGGTGACTTCCGCCGGCCGCGGGAAGCGGCTGTCGTTGAGCAGCGAGGCGAGATCGTAGTGCGGCGGCCCGAGGCGCAAATCCTGGTGATCGAGCACCGCCACCTCACCGCCTCCCAGGGGCACCAGATTGCGTACCATGAAGTCGCGGTGGCAGGGCCGTGGCGGCAGCTCCGCGAGACTCCCGCACAGGTCGCTCAAGGCGCGCTCCAGACGCCGAGCCGCTTCCCCGTGGGAGACCACCTCGCGCGGCAGCAGAAATCGCTCCCAGGTTTGCTCAAGCTCTTTTTCGAGCAAGGCCCGGTCGAGGGGTTGCGAGAAAGAGGCGACGAAGTCCGCCGGCAAGCCGTCCACCCGCTCCAGGACGCGTCGGGCGGATCGGTAGTAGGGCGCGAGCAGGGTCCAATCCGAGGGTAGATCGAATAGCGTTTCGGAACCGAGATCCTCCACCGCCATCCAGCCCCGTTCGGGCGCCTGTTGCAGGATCGACGGCACCCGCACGGCAATCGATTCGAGCAGTTCCGTGGTCCGCAGGAACCGCTCGAAGGCGGGCATCAGGGACTCCGGATAGGCGGCGAGAATCGCCGCTCCGCCGTGGTCAAAGCAGAGCCGATAATAGCGCCGGGGACTGACGTCGCCGGTCAGCGACTGCAGCTCTTGGAGACGGCCCAGGGGCTTTGTCCAGGCGGCAACATCGGCGCGGGAGGGAGGGCTCCATACCATAACTCCGGCAGGCTAGCACGGGGGCCTGCGGCTTCCCCGGGGCGTTTGACACCCTCGAAAGGGCGGGGCGATAATGCAGCACCGCCGGGCCGGTTTTTCACCGTTTGCAGTGGACCTGGCGGAACGCCCCGGGCGGCCCTGGAAGGATTGCGATGGCCGTCCACCGGCAAAGGAGAAGAGGCTCTGGACCCGACCCTGAGGAAGATGCTGCGCGACTTCGGCCGCTCCCTTTCGGAGGCCATCTCGGACTCCTCCGAGGCGAGTCGTCGTCTGCGCGCCATCCGCGACCAGGGCTACTCGCTGTTCCTGCTCCTCGACGACGGCCTGAAGGCGGCGGAGACCGATTCTTCGGCAACTCCGCTGGTCGGCGGCGACGAACCGGAATTCCAACCGGACTTCCGCATCAACGGCAACGACCTCTCCTTCCTCCGCTCCATCGGCATCGACCCCACCCGCCGCCTCAAGAGCCGGCGGTGACAGGTCCGACCCGGGCCGCTGGACACAGCCCAGCCGAGTCATGACCTCTCCGTCGCCCTCCAGACCCGCCGAACGCCCGGAACTCCTCGGCCTGCCCTTCGACCGCCTGAAGGACACCCTCAAACCGTGGGTCGACCGGCCCTTCCGGGCACGGCAGATCTACGACGCGCTCCACCGCCGGGAGGCCGCTTCCTTCGACGAGATCACCGACCTACCAAAGGCCTTGCGGCACAAGTTGGGCGAATGCTTTCGTATTGCTCTGCCGAAGGTCGCCGAGCGCCACCAGGCGGCCGACGGAACGGTGAAGTACCTGTTCGCGTTGGACGAGCGATCGACCATCGAGGCGGTGGACATCCCCGACGGCAAGCGCCACACCCTGTGCATCTCAAGCCAGGCCGGCTGTGCCCTGGCGTGCAGTTTCTGCGTCACCGGCTTCTGGGGCGCCGGACGCAATCTGACCGCTGGCGAGATCGTGGCTCAGGTGCGGCGGGTGCGGCGCGACGGCGATCTGCCGGAGGGCCTCAACCTAGTGTTCATGGGAATGGGCGAACCGCTGCTCAACCTCGACAACCTGCGTACCGCTTTCGGAATCCTGGTGGAGAGCATCTCGCCGCGGCGCATCACCGTATCGACGGCGGGCATCGTGCCGGGCATTGACGCCTTGGCCGCCTGGCCCCAGCGCCCGAACCTGGCGATCTCCCTGCACGCGCCGGACGACGCCCTGCGCAGCCGGCTGATGCCGGTCAACCGCACCCATCCCCTGGCGGAGTTGAGGGCGGCCCTCGGCCGGTATCCCCTGGAGAAGGGCCGCAAGCTGACCTTCGAGTACATCCTGCTCCGGGGGATCAATGACTCCTTCGATCACGCCGACCGCCTGGCGCGCCTGCTGCGCGGTTTGCCGAGCAAGGTGAACCTGATCCCGATGAACCCCGATCCGGTGCTCGGTGACGATCTACAGCCGCCATCGAACGATCGCATCGACGGGTTCCACCGCCGCCTCAAAGGGCACGGCGTGCTGTCCACCGTGCGGCGGCAGCGAGGTGACGAGGTGAGCGCCGCCTGCGGCCAGCTTCGAGTTCAGGGACGCGCCCCCAAGACCTTCGAGGGACGTTCCCTGGGCGAGGGCTTCATCGGCCAGCGACGGCGCAGCCCTAGAGAGTCTCCGTCCGCCAAATGATCGCCATGTTCCTACCGGCGCCGCTTTCACCCTCTACGCCCCTCGGCCCGTCGCGTCGGTAGCTACACAGCAGATCCTCTTCGCAGCGGGTGCAGGCCGGCACCATACGCACATCCCGTACGCCGGCGGCGGCCAGTTGATGGAGGGCCGCTAGCGACAGGTCGAGGTGCGGTCGGCGTCGCGGCCCGCCGCTTTTTGACACATCGTGGCGGACGGCGGGATCGCTCGCCGCCACCACCTCGCCGGCGACCTCCTCGCCCACCTCGTAGCAGCAACTCCCGATCGCCGGACCGATCCAGGCGGAGATCTCCCCGCTACCGGCTTCCAGGGCCGCGACCGCCGCCGGCAGGATCTCCGCCGCCAGTCCGCGCCAGCCCGCGTGCACCGCCGCCAGGCGTTCTCCCGCCGCCAGCAGCACCGGTACACAGTCCGCCGTCACCACCGCCAGGGCGAGGCTCGGCCGGTCCGTCACCAGCGCGTCACCGGCCCCGCAGTCGCCGGGGCGGGCGGCCAACACCCGCGCCGAGTGCTCCTGCCGGCAGCGCGCCAGGGAAATCTCCGAAGGCACGAATTCCGCCGCCTCGCTCATCCCCCGGCCGGCGAATCGAACTTCGAGCAAACTGCCGTCTCGAACGCGGCTGTCGCTCCACATCCAGCCCTTCCGAGAGTTCCCCACGGGGCCTACGATCATCGCAATCTCCACCAGCCTGCATTTCGTGTACGGCGGCATTGTACGGCCCCGCGAGACGCCACCGCATCCGGCGAAGGAGCGGGCCGCGGCTGGTACGATCGCCCGACAAGCTTTGAGTGCCCTGCACCCTATGCCGGAGAATCGTCGCCGAGAGAGGGCTCGTTCCAACCGTCCATGATCCAGTTCTTCCACGTCAGCAAGCGGTACCCCGGTGGCCAGAAGGCGTTGGACGATGTCAGTTTCGATCTTCCGGCGGGTGAACTCGCGTTCCTCACCGGACCGAGCGGCGCCGGCAAGACGACTCTCCTCAAGCTGATCTTTCGCGAGGAGATTCCGAGCGCCGGGCAGATCCTGGTGAACGGCCGCAACGTCGCTTCCATCCCACGCCGCAAGATCCCGTACTTACGCCGCTCCGTGGGCGTGGTGTTCCAAGACTTTCGGTTGATCCCCAGGAAGACAGTGTTCGAGAACATCACCTACCTGCCGCGCATCCTCGGGCTGCCGCACCGTGCGCAGAAGAAGCTCGCTTATCAGGCCCTGCGGCGGGTCGGCTTGGCCCACCGGTCACAGGCCTTTCCCCTCCAGCTTTCCGGCGGTGAGCAGCAGCGCATCGCCATCGCCCGGGCGCTGATCAACGAGCCGGAGATCCTGATCGCCGACGAGCCGACGGGCAACCTGGACGAGGATCTGTCGGCGGAGATCCTGCGGCTCTTCCGCCAGATCAACCTGCGCGGCACTACCCTGCTGATCGCCACCCACAGCCGCGACATCATCCAGTCGATGGGCGGACGAGTCCTCGAACTGCGGGAGGGACGGCTGACCCGCGATCAGCGGGTGGAAGGTAGCGAGGCGCCCCAGGTGGCGGACCTGCTCGACCCCGCCGCCGATGAAACCGACTCCACCGAGGACCGTGAACGAAAACCGTCTTCGAACCCGATGCCCGCCGATGGGCTCGACGGGAGACCCAAAGATCCGTCGCCCCGCGAACCGAAGGACGCACCGTGAGGCTGAACCAAGCGGCCTCGTATTTTCTGCGCGAAGCGGCAATCAGCCTGGCGCGGAGCTGGAAGGTCAGCCTGCTGGCGGTGGTGACGATCGCCGTCAGCCTGTTCATCGGCGGTGCCTTCCTGCTGGTCAGCACCAACTTGGCCCAGTGGGTGGAGCGCTGGCAGGACGAGACCCGGGTCACGGTATACCTGGAGCCCGGAGCCTCGCCCGAAGCCATCGCCGCTCTACGCCAGCGGATGGCCGCTCCAGCCTGGGTGCTATCGATCGAGGAGGTGAGCCCCGAGGAGGCCGTAGAGCGTTTCCAGGGTGCCTTTCCCAGCCTCGCCGACCTGGTGGAAGACTGGGAGGAGGATCCCCTGCCGCGCTCGATCTCGGCGCGCTTCGACACCGCGGCGCCGACGGCGGAACTCGAAGGGTGGCTCGCCGACCTCGCGGCCGACGCAACCATCGACATGGTCGACGATGACCGCGACTGGCTGCGTCAGCTCGAAACGCTGGTCGCCGTAGTGCGCGGCATTGGCCTCACCCTCGGCCTGGTGCTCCTGGGCGCCGCCATCTTCACCATCGCCAGCGTCATCCGCTTGACCGCCTACCTCTACCGCGACGAGATCTCCGTCATGCGGCTGGTCGGCGCGACGGAGTTCTTCATCCGCGGCCCGTTCTACGCCGAGGGTCTGCTGCAAGGTCTGCTCGGTGGCTTGCTCGCCGTCGGCGGCCTGTACGGCGCCTACCGCACCGCCGCCGCCCGCACCGCCGACAGCCTCCTCGGCGCCATGGCGACGCCGGAGTTCTTGGGCTGGCAGGCCCTCCTGCTGCTCGTCCTATTGGGCGGCGCCGCGGGTCTGGGCGGCGCCATCGCCTCGCTGCGAAGAGAAAAACTCGGCAGCGAAGAGAGCTAACAGACTGCTGAAGACCGCTTCGCGGATGATTTCAGCAGCCTGTTGGCTCGTTCATTTTCAGGGGGCTGGGCACCCCGCAGGCCGCCGATGACGGGGGTGAGCCCCCCGGCGCGGGCCGGCAAGATTCGCACTTCTTGGCGTCGAGGGGGCGGTCCCGCGCACGGGCGCCTAAGCCCCCCTGAAACACAGCGCTAGCCGTCGATGGTGATGCGGATCACCGCCCGGCGGTTCTGCTCGCGGCCGGCGGCGGTGGCGTTGTCGCCCACCGGGTCGGCGGAGCCACGGCCCTCGACCTCGATGCGGCTGCCATCGATGCCGTGGCGAGTCACCAGATAGTCCTTTACCGCCTGGGCGCGTCGCTCACTCATCCGCTGGTTGGAGGCATCAGAGCCGGTGCTATCGGTGTAGCCGATCACCAACGTCTCGGCACTCGCCGCATCCTTCAGGCGCAGCGCCACCTCGTCGAGGGTCGCCTTGCAGCGGTTGTCGACGCGCGCGCTGTTGGAGGCGAACTTACAGGCCTCTTCGGTTACCTTTGGCGGCGAGGGTGCGGTCGTTACCGGCGGCGGTGGTGGCGGAGTTTCCACCTTCGGCGGATCCTGCGGCGGCGGCGGCGGCGCTGGAGGTTGCGGGGGCTCGACCGCCGGTTCCGACTTGAGGAAACGCGGCAGGTAGGTGAGGCCGAGGAGGCCGCCGATCGGGCAGTGCTCATCCGTTTCGCTCAACTGCAGCAGATCCGTGCGCACCCCGAAATTGAAGGCCCAGTCGTTGCCGTCACCGAGCCACAGGCGAAGGCCGGTGGTCAGGTCAACGCTCTCTTCGAAGATAGCGTCGTCGCTGTCCGTAGGCAAGGTACCCACCAGCTCGGTGATCCAGTCGAGGCGATCGGAAACCTGGCCCGCATAACCGAGACCGGCGATGATCTCCGGCGACAGATCGATGTCATCGATGTCTCCCGGCACCCGGGCGCCGATGTTGAACACCCAGTTGCCGCGGTCCCAATTGGCGCCGGCACCGAAGCCCGTCTCGCCGCCGAGCACCTCTTCGTCACCGGTGGGGAGCTCGACGAAGGCGTTCAGAGCGAAGCCGCTGCCCTCGCCGCCCAGAAGCCACTTGGCGCCCAGACGAGCATTGCCGAGACCATCGTCCGTTACGTCCGGCTGGCCGGGGAAGTCGGCTTCGAAGTCTTCGTAGGGAAGCATCAGGCTCACCTCGAAACGGTCCGTCACGCCGTAGCCAACGCTGGCACTCAAACGGCTCCAGTCGAGATCCGCTCGGGTGTTGCGCTCGAAGACCCGGTCCCAATTGTTGTAGTAGAGCCCGAAGGACCACTCCCCCTGCGGCAGAGAAGTACCGGAGAGCAGGGTAAATAAACCGGTTTCCCCGGTGGCCGTCGGAGCGACGGCCTCCTCGCCGGCGAAGGCGGGCGTAGCGATACAGACCAGTACGGCAAGAAAGGCCAGGCCTTTTTTCCAAATCATCGAAGTAACTCCTCTAACTACCTAGGACAAACTCTTGTGTGACGGCCGACCCCATCGACACCATTGGTGAGCCCCGCAAGGCGCAGCTTGGATGGGACCTCGACAAAAAGCGTAGCACAGTCTGGGCCAAGACAACGTTTTTCCTTGAGAGCTTAAAACTCAGCCTTTTCAGCGCTTCTCGGCCGCGCTCGTCGCTCCCGAGAGGTGAAAACCTTACCGGTCGAATAGATCAGAACGAAGGCCTCGAGAGGGCAATCGTGTGGCCGCCGAGAGGCTCCGAGTGCTCAGGGAAGGTCGCCACCAAAAAAGGCCCCCGAAGGGGCCTTTTTCGACGATCTGAATGGGTTGAGAAGGGCCCGGCTCAGCGGCCGCCGCCGGGGAGACCCTTGATCTCCTCCTCGAGCCGCCTGCGCTCTTCTTCGAGAGCCCGGATTTCCTCGTTCTCTTTCTCGATGGTGGCGTTCTCACTGGCGATGTTCCGGTTCTCTTCGACCCGGTTGACACCCGCCTGGTCGCCCGCGTTGCGGTAGGCGACGATCGCCTCGTCGTAATTCTTCAGCTTCTCGCCAACGAAACCCACCTGCTGCCAAGCGCGCTTCTTGTCGGCGGCGCTGGCCGCCCGATCCACCGCCAACTGGCCGGCGGCCTTCGCGTCGTTGAAGTTCCCCGCGGCCGTGTATGCCTGGGCCAGGTAGTAGTGAACCAGCCAGTCGTTGCCGGCCTTGGCTTTGGCCCGGTTCAGGGTCGAAGTGGCCGCGGAATACTCCTTGGCTCCGAGCTGCGCTTCGGCCACCAGGAGCAGCGTGTCGTAGTTCGCGCTGGAGGACGCCAAGGGAGTCGCCGCCTGAGCGGCCTTGGCGTAGGTCGCCTGCTTCGAATCGCCGCGCTTCTCACGACCGAGGCGGATCAGCGAGTTGACGTATGCGGTCCGCACCTTGGCGTCGCTGCCGTTCAGATTGACGGCCTTCTCCAGAGCCGACGCGCCGGTCGCCGTATCGCCCGCGTTGAACGCGGTGGTGCCGTAGTTGTACCAAGCCTTGGCATCCGTAGGATTCGCCTCGGCGGCCTTGCGCAGGGCGGACAGGGCGCCGCTGGCATTGCCACTGCGGTCGAGGGCAACGGCGAGCAACTGTTGGTACTTACCCTGCTGCTGACTCGGCAGCGACGAAGGATTGATCTTCTGCAGCATCGAAGCCGCCTGGCTGTAGCCACCGGTCTTCAGATACGCCTGAGCCAAGATGTACTGGTAGCTGACGTCGCCAGGCTTGAGTTCGTAGGCCTTCTTCAGGGCATTGAGAGCATCCTTGCTCTTGCCGAGTTGAAGCTGGACCTGACCGAGCATGTAGTGACCACCGGGCCAGTCCGGCTGCTTGGCAGCCACTTCCTGGAATTCCTTCTCGGCCACGGCGAAATTCCGGGCCTTGAAGGCCGCGACACCGGCCTCCCATTCCGCAAACGCGGCTCCGCTCACCAACAATCCGGCAACCACGAGAAGTGAAATCAATGTCTTTCGCATAAGTACCGTCCTCCTTTTCCGCCTCGGCGTCGTGTGGCTTGAATATTTACGGTGCGCCGGGCAGAGTTCTGTGGATGCAATTCCTGTGCAAGCTTCGGTATCTCAAACCGAAGAAGGACGCTCCAACATCTCCGTGACCCGGTCCACGTATGCTTTGGACCGGTTGGGGCCGAGGGCCGCGGACACCAATTTCTCGCAGGCCCGCACAAGATCGAGGACAGCATCGCCGCCTCGACCCGCATCGATCTCCACCTTGGTCAACTTGAAAATCCGGTCGAACTCTTGATGGTTGATTCCGGGACCGGCCTCGCGCCGGGCTTCCTCCGAGACCTGCTGCGCCAGAGCGAGGATCTCCGCCGGCGGTAGCTTCGCCAGGCGTTCCGTGCGCAATCCCGAGAGGTTTTCTTTCAAATCCACCAGGCCCGAAGTGATCAGGCCGTACAGCAGCTTGGCCGTGTCGAAAGCGCTCTGCCCGAGGCTCGCCGCCACTTCGTCGATCGAGCGGCGCTCGTCGAGCTTGCAGATCACCGCCCACTCTTGAGGGGTCAGAGAGACGGAAGTGGTGGTCGCGTTGTCGGTAAACACCGGCACCAGCCGGGTGGAAGGAATCTTTTTCGACAGGATCTGCCACTCGTCGATCCGGCGCGCCGCCTCCATCAACAGATTGGTGTTCGACTTTTGAACAGAGGTGGTGGAGCTTTCCTGTCCGGGGGTAAACAGGAAGTCCCCCTCGGGCCAGATGGCGAGTTCGTAGATCGCTTCTTCGCCCTCCAGCTCGCCCACCGAGGCGTGGGTGATCTGACCCCCGCGGAGGAAAATTTCCCCTTGCGGATATCCCCCGCGGGTCAGAGCGAACATGCCCGTTTTGCCGGAAACCGATACCAGCTGGATGATGTCTGGCAGCGGCAACTCGGTCAACGAGCCCTGAAAGGCCATGTTTCCCTTCTACCGGCTCTTACTGCAAGGAAAAGTTCACCGTGAGATTGTAGTAGACGTCCACCGGCTTGCCGTTGAGGGTTGCCGGCTGGAACTTCCACTTCTTCACAGCGTCCGCGGCCGCCTTGTCGAGGCCCATGGGCAAGCCCTTGAGCACCTTGACGTCCTGGACAACGCCTTCCTTCGAGACCGTCGCCTGAACGATCACCACGCCTTGGATCCGAGCCTTGCGAGCGATCTCCGTGTACTGCGGATCCGGGTGGTATGTCTTGACCGGCGCCTTCACGTCGCCGCCCACCATGATCGGACCTTCCGGCTCGACCGGCGGTGGACCTTCCGGCACGTCGAAGATGATGTCCGTTTCCGGCAGGTCGATGTCCGGCTCGATCTCCTCCTGCAGACGAATCGGTTCCGGCTCATCCGGAGTCGGATCAGGAATCGGTACCTTCTTCGCTTTCTGCTTCGGGATCTCGCGCTTCTGCTCCGGTGGCGGTGGCTTGAAGCGGACTTGCTGGACCACGTAGACCTTCGGCTTGTCCGGTTCCGCGGCGTCGCCGCCGGTGAACTCCGGCAGATTGATGATCAAAAGACCGGCGTGAAACACGATGGCGATCGCCAAGGCGACCCACATGGTCTTGCGATCTTCTTCATACTCCTGCGCAAAGGCCTCGTAGGCCGACTGCGTCTGGGTCTGGGAAGCCGCCGCCGGCTTCTGAGGCGCCGGATCCGGGCCAGCCGGGGTGACTTCTTGCTCCTTAGTCATGATGCACTCCCTTTCGTCCCTGGCCTAAAACCAGAAGGCGTCGATCTCGCGCTGCGTCGGAATCGAAATGTTCTTCACTTCGACTCCCTGGTTCACCCCGTCGCGCAACTCGTCGTAGACATCCACCATGGCGCCGTATGGAGCATTGGCGTCCGGCCGGATGATCACGGGCTTCAGAGGGTTGCGCTCGAGTTTCGGCTTCAGGTAGTCGATCACGGCGTCCAACTCCTTGGGCGTACCGTCGACCATCAGTTGACCACTGGGCTGAATCTCGATCAGGACCGACTCTTCCTTCTCGATCTCTGGTGGTGTCTCATCGTCCTTCGGCAGGGCGAAGTCAATGCCCCGGGTCGCCGTGAAGGTCACGGTGACCATGAAGTAGATGATCAGCAGAAACGCGATATCCGCCATCGAGGAGGTCGGAATCTCGTCACTGACTTTCTTCTCGCGCTTGAAAATCATCTCGCGCCCCTATTGAGTGTCGGAACCGTCGGTGGTTTCCGCTCGGGACAGCAAGTACAGCGTCTCGACTTTGGCCTGCTTGAGGGAATCGATCACCCCGTCGATCAACTGATACCGCGTCTCCTTGTCCGCCTTCACGACGAAGACTTTCTGCGGATCCACCGCCGTTGTCGAAGCGGCGAAACTCAGCACTTCTTCTGGCCCGGAGATGACGTAGCTGATTTCCTCGCCGCTACTCACCCGAATCGTGCCGTCTTCGGTCACCGATATGTATGCCGCCTTTTTGGGAATCTCCGCGCGGAGTTCCGTCGCCGGCAAGGTCACCTGGGTCTTGTCGACCTCGAAGGTGATGGTGACCATGAAGAAGATGATGAGCAGGAAAGCGATATCCGCCATCGAGGCGGTTGGAATCGCCGCATCCTGTCTTGAGCGTTGGTGTAGCTTCATCTGGTCGTCGCGATCGGTCTATTTGCGGGCGTCGGCGGAGACTCCACCGCGATCCATTTCGCTGAAGGTCTCGAGCAGCATGTTGGTGGCCGACTCGATGTCTCGCACGAAACGGGTGATCCGCGTCATGAAGTAGTTGTAGGCGATCTGCACCGGAATTGCGACCAATAGACCGCCGGCGGTGGTGAGCAAGGCTTCGGAGATACCGGCGGCCACCAGGCCCGGGTTCGACAAGCCGGCCTCGGCCAGAGCGTCGAAAGAGCGGATCATGCCGGTCACCGTTCCGAGGAAACCGAGGAGCGGAGCGACGTTGGCGATGGTGGCCAGCACCACCAATCCGCGCTCGAGGCGGCCCATTTCGAACAGCGCCGCGTTCTCGATCGTCTTCTCGATGTCTTCCCGTGGCTGTCCGTACTTGAGGAGGCCGGCTTTCATGATCGACGCCACCGGACCGCGATACTGCTCGCAAATCTTCTTCGCGTCGCTGACCGAGTGGTTGACGATCAGGGCCTTACGAATCTTGGCCAGAAACTCATTGACGTTGATCTTGGCCCGCCGCAGAGCGATCAGGCGTTCGACGATGACGGCCAGAGCGAGGATAGAGGCCGCCAAGAGCAACCACATGACCAACCCGCCATCCTTGAGAAACCCAAAAAAAGTTCCGCCGATATCAGCCACTGTTCCTCCTCCTTGCGCTTAGTATGACCCGCCTACTGCGGGATAAGTTCCCGTGCTCCATCATCGCGACACCGTCTGAGGAGATCTCGCCCGGGAGATCTGCCGCGAGTGGTGGGCTTTGCCGAGGCGAGCCCACGGCCCCGAGCACGATTGCCACAACCCCCGTGGGAAAAGGCATGCGGCGGATCTTAGCACGCGCAAAAAATCCGGTCAAGAATGGCTCTAACACCACTAAGGTCTTTCTTTACAATCATTTGCGACGCACTCCGAGGGCCGAAATTCGCTCTATTCGGGCCCGTTGAATGCCGCAAATCGCCACCGCCAGAGCATCCGTTGCGTCGGCCGCCAGGCCTTCGCCGGCACCGAGCATCAACCGCACCATTCGTGCCACCTGCTGCTTGTCGGAGCGGCCGTTGCCGGTGACGGCGGCCTTGACCTCCGCCGGGCTGTACTCGCGGACCGCGCAATCGACTGCGCCGGCCGCCGCCAGCAGCGCTCCCCGGGCCTGCGCCAGTACCACCAACGAGCGGCTGTTGCGGCCATGAAAGGGCGTCTCGACCGCGACCGCCGCCGGCGGTCGCCGGGCAAGCAAGACGGTCAGCTCCTGTGAAAGGTACGCGAGGCGCCGGGCCATCGGCTCTCTGGTGGGCACCGGGAAGACTCCCGCCTCCACCAGGGCGAGGCTCGCGCCACGCTTTTCGACGAACCCCCACCCGGTGATGCGACTGCCCGGGTCAAGGCCGAGAACGAGCACGAAGGGCTAGCTCGCCGCCTGCTCGAAGAGTTCGTCGTCGATGTCGAAGTTGGCCCACACGGACTGCACGTCGTCGTGGTCTTCGAGCGCTTCGAGAAGGCCCAAAAGCTGACCGGCGGTGTCTTCTTCGTCAACCCGGATGGTGTTCTGGGGGATCTGGGCGAGCTGTTTGACCTCGAGGGCTAGCTCACGCTCTTCGAGGCTTTCGCGCAGCCGATTGTAGTCCTCGACGGCGCCGTACAGCTCGTAGGCGTCGCCGTCGGTGGCGAGGTCTTCCGCTTCCAGCTCCATCGCCAGCTCGACGAAGGACTCCTCGTCCATGGCGTCCTTGGGGATGGCGAATTGTGCCCGACGATCGAACATCCAGGCGACACAACCGCTCTCTCCCAGGTTACCGCCGTTCTTGGAGAAGAGGTGCCGGAGCTCGGCGACGGTACGGTTGCGGTTGTCGGTCATGGTGTCGACCAGGATCGCCACGCCGCCGGGCCCGTAGCCCTCGTAGCTGACCTCGACGTACTCGAGCCCTTCCAGCTCGCCGGTGCCCTTCTTGACCGCCCGGTCGATGGTGTCCTTCGGGCAGTTGGCGCCGCGGGCGTCCTGGATGGCGCTGCGCAGCCGCGGATTTCCGTCCGGATCCCCGCCGCCCAGCCGCGCCGCCACGGTGACCTCCTTGAGCAGCTTGGTCCACAGCTTGCCCCGTTTGGCGTCGATGATCGCCTTCTTGTGTTTGATCCCCGCCCATTTACTGTGACCCGCCATCGCTCGCGCTGCCTCCTCCGTCAGTCTAAGGACCAGGGAGTGTACCGTTTTCAGGGGGGCTGGGCGCCACCCTCGCCCGAAAAAGTGTCATTTTTCGGGCTCACCCCCATCCTCGGCAGCTCTGCTGCCGCCTCGCCCTTCAGGCTCGGAAGCGATCTGCTCGAATAGCAGATCGCCCGCTCACTTCATCGATCTCCTCGACCCAACAAGAGAATCGACCGTTTGGAACACTCACTTGTCCGACAGCTTGACAGCCAGACGTTCGAGAGTCCGGTGGGTGCGCACGGTCATCCCGCCGAGCAGGGTCTCGATGGCCTTGAAATCGAGTTCCGATTCGCTCACTCCGCCGCGCGGCAGCCAGTACAGCTCCCGGCCGTGAACGGCCAGCCGGTCGTCCTCGGTGGAGTGGGCCAACACGGCCCTTTCGGCCTCTTGGCTCAACTGCCGGGAGAACAGGGCAATCTGCAGCTTGCCCCGCGGTCCCTCGAGGGTACTCGCATCGAAAGCTTCGTGATCGGCGATGGCACACACCTCTTCGGCCGAGCGCAGAAAGGTCGGGACGGCGTATCCCAGCACTTCCTCCAGGGCTCCTTCGATCCGTTCGCGCAGGTCGTCGCCCGACCCGCCCTCGGCGCTGAAGAGTACGTTGCCGCTGGCGAGAAAAGCGGAGACTTCGCCCAGGTCCATGCGCTCGAAGTGGGCGCACAATTCGGGGTTGGTGATGCGGTGACCACCGACATTCATACCGCGCAGAAAGGCCACGAATCGACTCATGCGAGCCGTTCTACCACGTTCATCGACCATCGCTGCATTTTGCCGTGTCTTGGCTCCTCACGACCTCGAAAGACCCGGTGCTCGCACTTCATAGAAAGGTGGCACCGTGCCGCAATATGCGGCGGCCGGCAGAATTCGCTCACCGGCCAGTACAATTGACTCCCGACAACCCCGGTGCTAGAACCGCAGCTCAACCGGAGCCATCCATGTCCATAATCCTCGTCGTCGAAAACGAAGACCGCTATATCCAGCGCATCGAAGACACCCTCAGCACCGAAGGGTGGAGCACTCGGCTCGTCAGCAGCCCGGAAGAGGCGCTACAGGTGGGCGCTCAACAGGTGCCGAGCCTGGTCTTGGTGAATTCGGAGCTGGAAGGCGTCGAGGTGGTCTACGAGAGCTTCGCCAAGCGCAACCAGGGCCCCGGGGTGATCGCGATGCTCCCCGAGCACCAGGCGACGGAACGGTCCGCTCAAGGCATGGGAGTGGACGGCCTGGTGACCAAGCCGTTCACCGACCAGGAACTCCGCCTCGAAGTCCGCCGCAGCCTTTCCGGCAGTCCACCGCCGACCGCCGGTCGGCCAGCGGGTCCCGGCGAGAAACTGACCTCAGCGGACATCTTCGGCGATCTGGTGGCGGAGATTCAGGAAGAAATCGCTGGCGACAGTCCGACGGCCCCGGAGACGGCCTCGGCGACGCCTCCGCCAGCGGCGGCGGCCGCGGTGGAAGCGGCACCGCTGCCGGAGCCGGCAGCCCCGCCGCTTCCCTCCGATCTCAACCCTCCGCAGACGCCACCCCCGCCAGTGCAACCACCGGCGGTACCGAGTGACGCGGACGAGATCGAACGCAAGCTCGAATTGACCCTTTCCGGGGTCCTCGGAGCGGACCTCTCGGGAGCGACCGGAACGCCGCAACGGAAGATGCCGAAAAAGCCCTCCGAACCGGCGGCCGACGATGTCGACCAACTGCTTTCGAACACCTTGTCCGGCCTGGCGGAGGCGCCGAAGGCCAAGAGGGCCGACGACGAGGCGATCGACCCCTTCGCCGGCCTCGGTCTGGGGAACCTGGTATCGGAACCCCGCACCGCCCCCCGCAAGGAAGCCGCACCGCCAGCGCTCGACTCGGCTGGGAAAGAGGATCCTCCCGAGGTGCCCGCATCCTTCGAAGAGCCTCCCTCGGCAGCGACCCTCGAACCTTCGCATCCGGCCGCCGAGGCCCGGCCACCGGCCATCGAGCCAGCGCAGCACCCGCCCCTGAGCCCGCCGCCGCTCAACACCGAGTTGCTCGAAGCCCTCTCTTCGGAATCCTCGGCCCCGGGCTCCACGGCTCCCGGGTCCTCGGCCTCGGGGTCCTCGGCGCTGGGCAACTTCACGCCGGATAATCGCTTCGCGGACGCGCCATCCTCGACCGAGGCCGAAGCGCCGGCCGAGGCCGACGCCGCGGCCACCGTGGCGGTGCCGGACCCGCGGGAGTCTTTCGGACAGTATTCGCTGCTCGAACGCATCGCCGTCGGCGGTATGGCTGAGGTGTGGAAGGCACGAATGCGCGGCGTCGAAGGTTTCCAGAAGACCGTCGCGATCAAAAAGATCCTGCCGCACCTCAACGAGAACGAAGAGTTCGTTTCGATGTTCATCGACGAAGCGAAGCTCGCGGCCCAGCTCAGCCACCCGAACATCATCCACATCTACGACCTCGGCAAGATCGCGACCAACTACTACATCGCGATGGAGTTCGTGGACGGTATGAATCTGCGGGAGATCCTGACCACCGCCCGGGATCTCGGCAAGCCGATGGACCAAGGGCTCGCCCTGTTGATCGGAGCCCGGTTGGCGAGCGCTCTGGACTACGCCCATCGCAAACGCGACTTCGAGGATCGCGAGCTCGGGCTGGTGCATCGCGACGTGTCGCCACAGAACGTGCTGATCAGCCAGGATGGCGACATCAAGCTGTGCGACTTCGGCATCGCCAAGGCCGCCGCCAAGGCCAGCCACACCCAGATGGGCGCCCTCAAGGGCAAGATCCAGTACATGTCGCCGGAGCAGGCCTGGGGCCAACCGGTGGACCCGCGGTCGGACATCTTCTCTGTCGGCACCCTGCTGTTCGAGATGCTCACCGGCGAACGGCTGTTCGGTGGGGACAACGAGATTTCGGTGCTCGAAGCGGTGCGCGAAGCCGAGGTGCAGCCGCCGCGGGACGTCAACCCGGCGATCGACGCAGATGCCGATCGCATCGTGATGACCGCCCTCGCCAAGGACGCGGCAGACCGCTTCCAATCCGCCGGTCAGCTCCGGGATGCACTGGAACAAGCCTTGTACTCACTGCAACCCACCCCCGGCCCGGCGGATCTGGCGGCCTACCTCGACCGCATCCGCAATTCCGACGAAGCCACCGGCCCGGATGCTCCCGACCGGGAACCTCTCGCCGCCGATCCTGCGGGCCCAGGGGCTCCTGGCCTACAGATCGAACCACCCCCGGCCTCGGCGGCATCGTCCCCGGCAGCATCGATCTCGGCGGATTCCGAGGTACCGCCGCAGGCTCTGCAGGAGACGCCGCAACCCGTCCTGGAGCCGGCCCTCGGGGCACCCCCGGCCATCCCCGATGTCCCTCCGCGACCGAGCCGGGAAGTCGACATCGACCTCGAACGGGCCTTGGCCGGCGAGCCTGCTGGCAGCCCGGAACCGCAACCGAAAACGGCGACCGGCGCCCCGGTGAACGAACGCGCCGGCGAGAAAGCCGCCGAGGTTTCGTCGACCGCCTCCACCGCACCGGCAAAGATGCTTCCGGATCCGGCGCCCCCCTCCGGCCCCATCGACACCAGCATCGCCAAGGAGGCGAGTCCGGTGGTCGAAGCCAAGGGGCCGCTCGACGAGCACGAGCTGGAGGAAGGTGGCGGACGCAGCCGCAAGCCGCTTCTGTTGCTGATCGCGGTGATCGTGCTCATCGGTTTGCTGGCGTTCCTCTACTACCGATTCGCGGCCCGCAAGACCGCCGAGCCGCCGGCCTCGCAGGATCCGGTCGTCCTGCCGATCGAGGACGGCGCTCCCGCGAACGAACCCTCCGATCCCTCGCTCGATAGCGCCCTCGAGGGCGAAGCGGCGGAAGGCGAGGGGGTCGATTCCGGAGCCGCCGGCGCGGCGGGACCGGACCCCGACCTGTCGGACCCCGAAAGGTCGGCCCCCGAAAGGTCGGACCCCGACAGGTCGGCCCCCCAGGGATTGGCCTCGGTACCCGAGGGCGCCACCGCACCGCCGGCCGGCGCCACCACCGCTCCGTCCGCTGACGGCACCGCGGCCGCGGCCGCCGGCACCGACGAGCCGGCGAACGATATGGCCGAGATGGTCGACCAGGAACTGGCCCGCCGGGAAGAAGCTCTGCGCGCCAAACTCGAAGCGGAGCAGAAGCGGCTCGAAGACCAGCTCCGCGAGGCCCAGGAAGCGGCACGCTCGGCGCCCGCCGACCCGCCGGCGCCGCAACCATCGGACGGGGCTCCACCGCCGGCGCCCACGGCGGAGCCGGAAAGCAAATCCCCGGCGCCGGCTGCCGCCCGTGGACCGCCAACCGCCGCTCCGCCGACCGGCGAAGCGCCCATCCAGAGCGCCTCCGACCCGGCGCCAACCGGACCGCCACCGACCGCCACGACCTCCTCAGCCCCCCCACCACAACCAGCGTCCACCACCCCCTCTGCGGCCCCCGAATCCGCACCGACGGAGGTTCCGGAGCGCCCGACGACGAGGCGCGGCGATCTGGTCCGGGCCGGCCCCGGAGTGGTAGCGCCAAAGCTTGTCAGCATTCAAAAACCGGAGTATCCTCCCATCGCCAAGCGCATGGGCGTCGAGGGCGAAGTGGTGCTTTCGGTTCTCGTCGACGAGAACGGCAAGGTGGTAGACACCCGCTTCGTCGAGCGCATCGATAGGAACGTCGGAATCAACGAAGCGGCGGTCCGAGCGGCCCGAACCGCGAAATATCAGCCCGCCAGGAAGGACGACGTCGTCGTCAAGATGTGGACGACCCTCCGTCTGCCCTTCCGGTTGTAAGGATCAGAGGACGAATCAAATGAGCCTGAACGAGCAACAGCGGAGTTTCTACGAAAACACCCTGACGGTCACCAAGGAAGAAATCGCTGAACTTGATCAGCAGATCGAAGAAGAACTCGCCAAGGTGCGGGATCGCCTCGCCGACCTACAGAAGGCCAAGAAAGCGGCCCGCCAGATGTACGACGCGGCCTGCCTACGCCTCGGCGTCGTGAACGATCTCGAAGCCGAAGAAGACGGCGACGCCTCCGAGGTCTGATCGCACCACCCGGATCCGGCTCACCCCTCCACGACCCTTCCGAGGGG
The DNA here is from genome assembly GCA_039030395.1 of Acidobacteriota bacterium. NCBI lineage: Bacteria > Pseudomonadati > Acidobacteriota > Acidobacteriota bacterium. The sequence continues at coordinate 303,988 of JBCCEF010000003.1, read as the reverse complement.
GCCGGCAGGGGGCGCCGGTCGGTCCACCATGGCCTGGTTCAGAAAAACCAAGAAACCCAAACCGGTTCGCTCCGAGCGGCCGCAGAGCAAAGTTCCGGAAGGGCTTTGGCTCAAGTGTAACGGCTGCAAGGAAGTGGTGTACTCGCGAGATCTCGAAGAAAATCTCCGGGTCTGCTACAAGTGCGGTTTCCACTTTCGGATCGGCGCCAACCGCCGGATCCGCATGCTGCTGGACGGGGACTTCGAGGAACTCGATGCCGGCATCTCACCGGGCGATCCGCTGCAGTTCACCGACACCAAGCGCTACAAGGACCGCCTCAAGGTTTACCAGAAGAAGGCCGACGAGCGCGATGCGCTGATCGCCGTGGAAGGCACCCTGGAAGGAATCTCGGTGGTGATGGCGGTGATGAACTACGACTTCATGGGCGGATCCATGGGCTCGGTGGTGGGCGAGAAGATCACCCGCGCGGCGGAGCGCGCGCTGGCGACCGAGCAGCCGCTGATCATCGTCTCCGCCTCCGGCGGCGCCCGCATGCAGGAGGGCGTCCTGTCGCTGATGCAGATGGCCAAGGTATCGGCCGCCCTCCACCGGCTGCGCGAAGCGGGGCTGCCGTACCTCTCGATCCTGACGGATCCCACCACCGGAGGGGTGACCGCTTCCTTCGCCATGCTAGGGGACCTCAACCTGGCGGAGCCCGGCGCCTTGATCGGCTTCGCCGGGCCACGGGTGATCGAGCAGACCATCCGCCAGAGCCTGCCGGAAGGTTTCCAGCGCAGCGAGTTCCTGCTCGAACACGGCTTCCTCGACGCGGTGGTGCCGCGGCCGGAATTGAAGGCCACCGTCGGCCGCGCCCTGAAGCACTTCAGCTAGCAGGGTGCTGAAAGCGGCTTCGCCGATGCTTTCAGCACGCCTACTAGCTGTTGAATTCCAGAGGGCTTGGCGCCCCCTCGTTCGCAAGTTCTGACGAAATCCTAGCGCATGACTGAACTTCCCAGGGAGGCAGCTAAGGCCCTCGATCGCCTGGAGCTGTTCGGCATCCGCCTCGGCCTCGACCGAATGGCGGACCTGCTCGCCGCCCTCGGCGACCCTCAGCGGCGATTCCCGGCGGTACTGGTCGCCGGCACCAACGGCAAGGGCTCCACCGCCGCCCTGCTGGCCTCGATGGCCACCGCCGCCGGCTACCGCACCGGGCTCTACACCTCGCCCCACCTGGAGTCGGTCACCGAACGGGTGCGCATCGACGGCCGGCCGATCGACGGCGAGACCCTCGGCGCACTGTTGTTGCGGGCGATCGAGGCCACACCCGAAGCGCCGACCTACTTCGAAGCCCTCACCGCCGCCGCCTTCGCCCACTTCGCCGAGTGCACGGTGGACCTGGGCGTCGTCGAGGTCGGCCTCGGCGGCCGCCTCGACGCCACCAATCTGGCGCAACCGGTACTGTCCCTCATCACCCCGATCTCCTTCGACCATCGGGAGCACCTGGGGGACACGCTAGCCGCCATCGCCGGCGAAAAGGCCGGCATCCTGCGCGCCGGCCGGCCGGCTATCGCCTGGGTAAAGCAGCCGGAGGCGGCAGCGGCCTTGAGCGAGCGAGCCCGAGGAATCGGTGCTGAGTTGACCTTCGGGAAGGACGTGGCGCCTGCCGTGGCGAGCCAGCCGAAAAAAGACTTCTGGAGCGGTCAGCAGGTCACCATCGTCCTGCCGGACAGTTCCCTCACCTTGGAGATACCGCTCCTGGGAGACCACCAGGCGGAGAATCTGGCCCTCGCCGCCGTCGCCGCGGGCAAGCTCCAGGACATCGGCTGGGACCGCCTCGACGGCGCAGCCATCGCGCGGGGCGCGGCGGCGGTCGAGTGGCCCGGCCGGCTGGAAGTTCTGCGCGCTGGAGATCGGCAGCGGGTCCTGCTCGACGCCGCCCACAACGCCGACGGCGCCGAACGGCTGGCACGTTTCCTCGCACAGGCCCCGACGGGCCGCCTCGACCTCCTGCTCGGTCTCTTGAAGGACAAGGAGGCGGCAGCGATCGTGCCGCCGCTCGCCGCCCGCGTCGCCGAACGAGGCGGGCGGACTCTGCTCACCCGCCCACCGCACGAACGCGGTCGCGATCCCCGCGAACTACTCCCCTGGGTGGGCAGTGCGCCAGCCTTGGCGACCGTCCACTCGGATTGGGAATCGGCCCTCGGTCGAGCCCTCGAAGGGGCCGGCGACACCCTGCTAGTCGCCGGCTCGTTCTTTCTGGTGGGGGCGGCGCGTGGGCGCCTTCGCTAGGACAAGGCGTCGTAGAGCGGGAATTGCTCGCACAGGCCGCCCACCCGACCGCGGATCTTGCTCTGAACGTCCTCGTTTTCCGGATCCTTCAGGACGTCGGCGATCAGGTCACCGACCTTCGCAAACTCCGCCTCCCCCATGTCGCGGGAGGTCAGGGCCGCCGTGCCCAGGCGGATGCCCGAGGCCACCATCGGCGGGTTGGGATCGAAGGGGATGGTGTTCTTGTTGGTGGTGATGCCGGCATGCTCGAGCGCCGCTTCCGCCACCTTGCCGGTGGTCCCTTCGTGACCTTCGCCACCGGCCGACACGTCGAGCAGCATAACGTGGTTGTCGGTGCCTCCGGAGACGATGCGCAGGCCGCGCTCCTGGAGCCGCCCGGCGAGCGCCCGAGCGTTTGCCACGATCCGTCGCTGGTAGGTCCGGAAACTCTCGTCGGAGGCTTCCTTGAAGGCCACCGCCTTGGCGGCGATGACGTGCATCAACGGGCCGCCCTGTAGCCCCGGGAACACCGACCGGTCGAGCAGCTTGGCGTGCTCCTCGCGGCACATCACCATGCCGCCCCGGGGGCCCCGCAGGGTCTTGTGGGTGGTGGTGGTGACGAAATCGCAGTGCGGCACCGGTGACGGGTGCTCACCGGCGGCCACCAGCCCGGCGATGTGGGCGATATCGGCCATCAGCAGGGCGTCGACCCGGTCGGCGATGGCGCGGAAGCGCTCGAAGTCGATCACCCGGCTGTAGGCCGAGGCCCCGCAGACGATAATCTTCGGCTTCTCCTCCACCGCCTGGCGCTCGACGGCGTCGTAGTCGATCCGCTCCGTCTCGCGATCCACCCCGTAGGCCACCACCTCGAAATCGCGGCCGGAATAGGACAGCCGGTGGCCGTGGGTGAGGTGACCGCCGCAGGCCAAATCCAACCCCATCAGTTTGTCGCCGGGGCGCAGGAAGGCGAAGTACACCGCCATGTTGGCGGTGGTTCCGCTGTGCGGCTGCACGTTGACGTGCTCCGCTCCGAACAGTTCTCTGGCGCGATCGATGGCGAGCCGCTCAACCTCGTCGACGTGTTCGCAGCCGCCGTAGTAGCGGCGACCGGGATAACCCTCGGCGTACTTGTTGGTCAACACGCTACCGGCGGCTTCGAGCACCGCCCGGCCGACGAAGTTTTCCGACGCGATCAATTCGAGACTTTGATTCTGGCGATCGCGTTCGGCCGCCACGGAACGGTAGATCTCGGGGTCCAGGACCCGCAGGGAGCGAAGATCGGGCATCGGGAAAAACTAGCTCTCGTCGCCGTCGGCGGTGGCGGCCTCTTCGGCCGGCGCTTCGTCTGCCTTCTCAGCCTTCGCCGTCGTCTTCTTGGCCGCCGGCTTCTTCGCCGCGGGCTTCTTGGCCGTTGCTTTGGCGGCAGTTTTCTTCGCCGCCGGCTTCTTCGCCGCGGGCTTCTTGGCGGTGGACTTCTTGGGCGCCTTGGCTGCTGCCTTTTTGGCCGCCGCCAGTTCCTTTTGATGGCGCTTCTTCAATCGCTTGGCGCGCCGCTGGCGGCGCCGCCGGAGACTACGGTCTTTCTCTCTCATGATCGGTTCCCTTGAGGTGCATTGAGGGTTGAAATCCTCTGAAAAATACGAATTCGGCCCGTGCGGGCGAAGGGGGAGTGTATCGCTTTCGTCCTCCGGCCGGTTCGAGGCTCTCCAACGGACGCGACTACAGCGGCAAATTGCCGTG